>NZ_JAUBQH010000028.1:0-84841 GCF_036701145.1 Microcoleus sp. Pol17C6 | reverse complement strand
TTAATTAATCCGAAACATCTCAAAAACTGGTTTACTAATTGCTGCTACTGTACCTCATAACATCCGGAAGTGCTGTAGCATCAAGCTCCAGATCTAAAGTCTTTGCCCAGCAAGGAGTTCAGTGACCTGAATCCTTACTGGTAAACTACAGTATCCTGTAACGCACAATGACTATGGTGGGCCTAAAAATAAGGAGCAAAATGTTGTTGGAGAATTGCTAATTTTACCAGCAGAAATTGGCGTTTGGGATGGCAGTATCATAAAAACTATTTCAGGAGGCAATCAGATTGAACAAGCTTTAATATCTAAAGATGGTCGATGGAAACATGGTCGTTATGATGTTATTTTGTCTGGAGGTAGTTTTTCAAATAGAAGAAGTGAATCTCAAAAAGTAGGCGCATTTGATATTAATCTTTCCTTGTTGGCAATGGATATTTTTGCTGTGGCTGCTGGTTCCACTGGGAAAAAACCAATTGATGTAGCTCTTCTACTTAGTTCTGTTTCATTAGATTGCCAAAATGAATTAGCCTTGAATGCTAAAAACCCTATTTCTGCTTTTACTACTTTGAATTATTGCCTATCTAAAGCAGATAATTTAACTAAAATAGCGCAAGCAGTTGGTAAAGAAGATGAAGAAATAATTACCGAGGTTTTAAGCAAATTATTTCAATTTCAAGGTAAGGCTTGGGAACAATTCACCAAAAAAGTAGGTAAAGGAGGAGCCAGGGTTATCAATGTATTTGATAAAGGTGCTGCTATCAGTCGAATTGGAATATTCGGAAAATATTTAGATCATGAAAACTTGACTCAAAGATTTTATAGTGGTCAGTTTAATGTTATCGATCCTGCGAATGCAATTCAAGAAAAAATAGCATTATCTATTGATACAAATAGTGTGTTCTCTGGCAGATGGGTAGGATACCGCTCAGGCGATCAATTCGATAAAGCTTTTACTCTTCGCTTCACTAATTTTGATAAAATATCTGGAGAAATTATTGGTGAAATAACTGATCCTGATAGAAAAATGTATTTTCAAGGGAAAGTATTGGGAACACAACTGAATTTTACAATTACCAAATCAGATACTGGCATTGTGTGGGGAGATATGTTTCCAGATTACCTTAAGGGTACATTTTTCAGCCTTAGCCAAACGGCTACTCCAGGAGTGATGAAAGGAAGATTTAAACGTGATAATTCACTAAAATCCATAGAAGGAGATGTATATTTACGGTTGCCTTAATTCTCGTACAAAAATAAACTCAACTGAAAAATGGGGAGCAATCGCGTCTGCTTCTAGTCAAGAATTAGGGTGGTGTTGGGACTCTCTTACTCGTGAAGAAAGCGAGATAAGAGCCTTAGAGAATTGTCAAAAGCGTTTTGGCTCTTGTAGGAGTCTAGTGTCTTTCAATAATTGTGCAGCTTATGCAGTTGGTGAGCCTTTTGCAACTGCTAATTCAGCCGGATATTGGGCTACTAGCAATTCTCTTGAGACCACAAAAAACGGAGCTTTACAAGGATGTCAAACACAGGGAATTTGCAAAATTCTGACAGCTTTCTGCTCAGATGGTCGAGGTACTAATTAGAATAAATTTAATTTCAAAAAATAGCTCTCCAATTTCCCCTAGTATGCCATCAAAAATCATATAGTGTCACGATCACCCTGGCGATTTTTTTCATATTTTTAGTCAATTAAATCTCCTGCTTCTAATTCTTGTTATTCTCTATCTTCCTGGTAATGTTGCAACATTACCTCAGCTTGTTTTGCTAGAATATTTCGCCTCTCTTCTAGTGGCAATTGCATAAATTCTCTGCGACTGGGATAGTCGGCGAGTGTTGGTATTTCTCCAGCTATATCAATATCTAATGGCTGTGTTTTTCCTTCGGAAATTTCCTGTTGGGCGTGTTTTGCAGCCACAATCAGCGATTGTTGTGTGTTCTCACAATATAAATTCCACTGCTCTTCATCCCTTAAGTCTTCAAGATATTCTCGCAAATGTTCAACCACTTTGTCTTGAAGAGTTTATGGCAAAGATTCCATGATTTTGCCAAAAGTAGCGATCGCACTTGATGACATCAATTTATCCTCAAATATTGTTAAGAGTTCCGAAACTAAATTAATATGTAGCGTTTACCCATTTTACTACAATTTTCTCCTTTCATTCCAGCTACTCGATGAACAGCAATAGCAGCAGCTACCCCGCCCTCTCAACTCCAAATAGCCTATAATCAAAGCATCCTGCCAAAATCGCTTTCAACATATTTCCTGTAAACATAATCACAACAGTCAAAATCAACAACAAGCAATTATGAGCGGTACTGTTACATCCCCCAACAACCTCAACCAGCAGCGGCCACTCTCCACGGCATCCGCTGACACTTCCAGTTCCCTGCTGGCCGACTTCATCCAAGAAACACTCGCCTTAACCAAGCGCCTGTTTATTCAATTGCAGCGCCGCCCCTCGACGCTAGTTGCAGGCATTATTCAGCCGCTGATGTGGTTGGTTTTGTTCGGAGCTCTGTTTGAAAATGCTCCCGCAGGCTTGTTCGGCGAAAGCCAGAATTACGGGCAATTTCTCGGCGCTGGTGTAATCGTTTTTACTGCCTTTGCAGGGGCGCTGAATGCCGGTTTGCCGATTATGTTCGATCGCGAGTTCGGATTTCTCAACCGCTTGTTAGTCGCGCCGTTGGCTTCGAGATTTTCGATCGTCCTGGCTTCGGCTATTTTTATCGTCACCCTCAGCTTTATCCAAACCGGCACAATCGTTACAGCGGGAGCGTTTTTGGGCGCCGGATTCCCCGGAATTGCCGGACTGGGGGCGATCGCCCTAATTGTCCTGCTGTTAGTTTTGGGCGTCACCGGCTTGAGTCTGGGTTTAGCCTTCGCTCTTCCCGGCCACGTAGAATTAATTGCGGTAATTTTTGTTACTAACTTGCCGCTGTTATTTGCCAGCACAGCCCTCGCGCCACTGTCATTTATGCCAGAGTGGCTGCAAGTTGTGGTGACTCTCAATCCTCTGAGTTACGCGATCGAACCCATCCGCTATTTGTACCTGCACAGCGATTGGTCGCTAGCAAGTGTCGTGATGCACGCTCCTTGGGGTAATGTCACTTTTGGAGGAGCGCTGTTAGTATTGCTAGCCTTTGATGCGGTAGCGCTGCTGAGCATTCAACCGCTGCTGAGACGCAGGTTTGCGTGAGGAAGGGCGATCGTTTCACCTGCACCGTCAATTCTAGGACATGGCAATGCCCTGGATCGTGTCAACTTAACTTCAAACCTACTCAGAGACTGCTGTTTGGCGATTAGGCCCAGATCCCCCCTAACCCCCCTTAAAAAGGGGGGGACAAGAAGTGGTCAAAGTCCCCCTTCTTAAGGGGGATTTAGGGGGATCAGGTCTCCGATCAAAGCGAGATTTTTCAATGCTTCCAGGCTGGTTGTGGAAACGAGGAAGAGCAATGCCGTGCCCTTAGCCCCAGCGAAGTAATATAATATTTATTCGCAAGTCAGAATATTGTTTAGATAGAATTGTTTTTTTGAAAGTTCAACAAATAAATTATGAACACCAAAACTTCCAAATCGGGCAAATTAATGATGGGGATTGCTGCAAGCGCGATCGCATCCTGTGCTCTGTTATCGCCTCAAGCAAGCTTCGCTCAAGCCAGCGGTTTAAATAATGCCCAACCGCTGCAAGACTTTCAAACTCAAGACAATACCGACCCATTTTCCGGCCGCAGCAGCGGCAGCGGAATATTTGATTTAATTCACAGATCCAACTTGGGAGGCGGCCGCAGCATGGAAGAATTTAATAGCGAACAGCGCCAAAATTTGAACGATGCGGCCGCAGAATATCGGAACAAACAGCGCCTACTACTGGAAAAGCAAGCAGTACCTTCAGAAGGGGCGGCACCAGCAGAAATTACCGCCCCCGTCCCTTAAATTTACAACTGCTGTTTGCTCATTTCTCAGTCCGCGTGAGCGAAGCCAGCGCTTAGGCGGACTTCGTTTGTCTAGCAGCGATTTCAAGATCCGAATCTTATCTAAAAAGTATCGCCCTTAATCCCGTTCCAACCACGCGCGCATTTTACCCGGATTAAGCAAACCGTAAGGATCGACCAACTCTTTAAACTGCAACTGTTCCACATTAATACTTTTCATCCCTCCATCTTCCAATATATAAGTGTGAGGATTAGCAATCAGTGCGCCTTGCTCTTCGTGATAGCGAATAATTTCATTGAGCCGTGATTCCGTAGTGTAGCGAACTATTTGCAAAGCCGCCGCGATCGCCCTGCCATTCATCCGCAAAAACTCCAAGTGCATCATCACCTCATCCCCATAATAATTGTACAGTTCCTCAATCAATTTCAAACCTTTATCTGGGGGAAAAAGCGTCTGCAAATAAGTCAGAGACTGATCAGCGCTGCGAGCGTGCAGAGTTGTATGATTCCAAGTAAATTCAGCAATTGCTGCACCTTTGCTCGCTGCTTGCGCGTTTTTTTGATAGCAAATTGTGCCGCCATATTCGCGCACCAAATCTTGCAGCGGTTCCAGACAAGATTCAGCTACCATTAACAAAGCGCAGTGCTTACCTTCAGGAATCGCATCGCGGAAAGCACCAAAATAAGCCGGAATCGGCCAAGCACAAACACAAATTAGTTTTTTGATAATTCCGTCAGCATCGCCCAAAGCTTGACCGAAGTTAGCCGATGTCATAAAATCGTCAAAAGCGACGATGATTTCCGCCCAAGCATAAGCAGGGGCGAGGGGAATTTCTAACTCAGTAATAATCCCATTTGTGCCGTAAGCGTGATTGACTTTTTGCACTTCATCGCCGCGCAATTCGATGACGCGGGGCTCGTCTTCCATTGTAACTACTCGAACGGCATGAAGATTTCCCCGATCGCGCAATTGCCCGTAAGTTATCGAACCAATTCCCCCGCTACCGCCGCCGATAAATCCCCCAATCGTTGCGGTGCGATAGGTTGAGGGAACCATCCGCAATTCCCAACCAGTTTCTCGCGCTTGTTTGTCGAAAACCGACATTTTCACCCCCGGTTCTACGCAAGCTAAACCCGGTTTTATCCAGCGGATACTGTGCATTTTGGTGGTATCTAAAATGACGCCGCCCTTGAGGGGAATGCACTGCCCGTAATTGCCCGTTCCTGCACCTCTTACAGTTAGCGGAATTTTGGATTTGACGCAGGCTGCAGCAATCCGCAAAACTTCGGCTTCGCTGGCGGGACGAACTACTAAATCTCCTGTTTTATCACTTAAGAGAGGTTGCAAAACTGGACTGAAGTGATAATAGTCTTGAGACAGCTTGACAACTTGCGCGCGATCGCTAATTATTTCAATTCCCGATAGTTCCGAAGAAAAAGCATCCCAGTCAATACTTGGAATCGCATTTGCAGTCATTTTGTTTACTCCATACTCGCAGTATTATATATTTTCTCAAACATAACTTAGTAACATAAAATACTAACAGCAATGTTTCTGTAGCACCCTACATATAGAAGTTCTGCCTCTAGGACTACTTTTTTCAATTAACAAATCCCCCAAACACCGCCATACCGTAGTATTTCCAAGGCACTGCAACAGTGTCAAATCCCGATGATGCCAGCATTTCCAACTGTGCCGAAAGTGTAGCTAGGCGATCGGAATTAGAATAACCGTAAGAGACACTCGTCCCCACATTTGCGCGAATTTGTGCTAAGGTTTCCCCCTGATTTAGCGCCCAATCTTCTCGCGCCGCTTGATAAATATCTTTCATTGCTGCTGATTCTGCTAAAAGAGGATCGGCATTCCAAAAACAGCCACCAGCATTTAAACTTTCGCGAATGCGTTGAAACAATTTCAACTTCATCTCATCCTCAAGATGATGAATTGCCAGAGATGAAATGCAAGCATTGAATTTATCGCCCAAGCCAGAGAAATTTGGATTGTTTGCCCATTCTCCAAAATCCATTTCTATGCCAGTCCACCGGGCTGCGTATCCTGCCGACTCTATTTTGGCGCGGGCAAAATCAAGCATTCGCGGCGAGTAATCGACAGCAACTATTTCCGCAGATGGGTAGCGTTTGAGAACTTTTACAGTGAGTTCCCCGGTACCGCAGCCGAGTTCTAAAATGCGGTGGTTTGTGTTAGCAATGCAGCCTGCTAATACATCCAGCATTTCGTCATACTTAGGTAAAAGTCGCCGAATGCCGGTATCAAAATCAGCAGTATTGACGAAAACTTCTCCCGGAAAAATTTCGTTGTTAGTAGGTGAGACAGTAGAGTCAGAATTCACGATCGCCAACCATAGACTACAATTGCTATCCTAACCGAAATAGAACAAAAAATGCGTGAACTAGGGACACGGTAGTGCCGTGTCCTTACTCGATCATCTGTACTTCACTCAACAGAAAACCACTATCAAGTTATGCGTATTCTTACGGATAAGCGAAACACTCGCGGTAAACCATAATTAACCCTCGGTTGCACTCAAAGAGTCTTGCTTTACCCCGGAGGCCAGCAAAACACTCTGAACAAGCAGTGTTATGTTAGTAGTGCATAAATTCCAATCAAGATTAAACCTCTCGCTTGAGGATACCATGCGCCAGTTGATTTCTAGAATTCGGGCTGCCATCAGCCAATTAATTTACAAGCGAATTCTGCTTGCGGTAACAATTTTATTTTGTGTAGGTGTAGGAGTAGCGATGGCAAATATGTCTCGTCTTTCCTCAACCCTAATTGAATCGCAAGCCCTCCAAAATGCCACCCTCTATGCCCAAGCTGTTAAAGAAGCCCGCACCCTTTATAGTACGGATGTTGTCAATCCTCTCAACACTGCTAAAGCGATTAACTTTACCCACGACTACAACCCGACAAAAGTAGCAATTCCCGTACCGGCCACCTTCTTAATAGAACTGGGCAACCAGATTACCAACAAAAATCCCGAAGTATTACTTCGAGTCTACAGCGAGTACCCGTTTCCCTGGCGGCGAAAAGAAGGCGGAGTCCGAGACAACTTTGAACGGCAAGCTATTACCTATTTGACCAAAAATCCGAAAGAAAAATTTTTCAGAAGTGAAAATTTTCGCGGGAAGCCAGCGTTTCGATATGCCGAGGCCGATATTCTAACTCCTAGCTGCGTTAACTGTCACAATACTCACCGTGACAGTCCTAAAAATGATTGGAAAGTGGGAGATGTACGGGGGATATTAGAAATTATTCAACCTCTCGATACCATCACTAAAACTACTCAAAGTGAACTTAGGGGCCTGTTTTTACTGTTAGCAGGACTTTCAATTTTAGGCATCACAGGATTGACTTTATCGATCAGCAGGTTGCGCCAAAATGCTAAACAATTAGAACAGCGCGTCAGGGAACGCACGGCACAATTGCAAGAAACTAATGTAGAATTGCTGAAAGAACAGGAAAAGAGCGATCGCCTGCTGCTCAATATTTTACCCGAATCCATTGCTGCCAAGCTCAAAGACGGTCAAAGCAGTATTGCTGACGGCTTCGCAGAAGTCACGATTTTGTTTGCAGATATCGTGGGCTTTACGGTGCTTTCATCACAAATATCTCCCGAAGAATTGCTCAAGTTTCTCAACGAAATTTTTTCAGCCTTCGATGGTTTAACGGAAAAGTACGGCTTGGAAAAAATCAAAACAATTGGAGATGCTTACATGGTAGTGGGAGGTTTGCCCAATCCCAGCAGCAACCACGCGGAAAGCATTGCGGAAATGGCTTTAGATATGCAGGAGGAATTAGCAAAATTTAATGCCAAACATCATACAGGAATTAACATTCGCATCGGCATCAATACCGGGCCTGCAATTGCGGGGGTTATTGGCACTAAAAAATTTATTTACGACCTCTGGGGCGATGCCGTCAATACAGCAGCCCGCATGGAATCCCACGGGATTGCCGGCGCGATTCAAGTCACACAATCAACTTACGATATCTTGCAAAATAAGTATCTGTTTGAAGACAGAGGAATTATCCACATCAAAGGTAAGGGCGATATGAATACTTATCTGCTTGCAGGCAGGCTAGTCAGCGCAGTTTCGGTTTAATTTGTTTATTATATTATTAAGGGGTATGCTACTTAGTCCGAAGTCATCAGTCATTCGTTGTTAGTCGTCAGCCAAGAACTAACAGTTAATAACTGCTGGCTGTTGACTACTGACAATTACAGGAATTACACAGGAGATTTGAGAACCCGGTTTCTGCGCGGTTGCTTCGTTGACAAACCAAAAATTTATTACGAGAAACCGGGTTTATTTTTCTATGTCCTACATTAGCCATTTGCAAAATAGTAAGTTTTATGTTATTGCGGATTTTATCATTTTTGAAATTTTTCAAATCTCGCTTGTCTAGGCAAATAGCTTTGTGGGTATTTGCTAGCATTCTTGTCATAGAGGGAATTATTTTAGTTCCCTCTTATTTTCGGCGAGAAAATGAACTTTTAAGTCAATTGGAACAGGTATCTCGCGCGACTGTTGATTCCCTAGAGTTTGTGCTTCAACAAGATATTTCCGATCGCACTTTTTTGCAAGAAGAAGTAAAAAATATTACTAAAGATTCTCAAGTAGTGTTAGGACTATCTATTTACCAAGCTAACGGTGAGCTAATATATACACTTGGCGAACCGCCAGAAATCAGTTTAAAGCAACTAAAAAAAGCTCGTATAGTTCACAGTCACAAGTTTGATGGCAAGCGCTACGATATTGCTTGGACGGAGCGACATTTTGGAGGCGATTACATCTTAATTGTTCGCCACGATGCTTCCACCGTTCAACCGGAACTCTACGCATTTATCGGGCGGATTGCCGTTCTAGTCATCATTATATCAGCCTTTGTCACTTCTGTTACTATGTTTTTTTTAGGGGTGACAGTAATTTCACCTCTTTTGAGATTGCGCGATGACTTGATCGCTGCCGGAGATGCTTTGAGCAAAGATCGAGAACAACCTGATTTCTACTCTCTGTCTGTCAAACGGGATGACGAGTTAGGAGAACTCATGGTCGCATTTAATCAAATGTTTCACCGAGTTTACAAGGAAATTGCACAGCGGAAACAAGCTGAGGAAGTATTGCGCGCCGAACAAGAAAAGTCGGAACGTTTATTACTAAATATATTACCGGTAATGATTGCAGATCGCCTAAAACAAGGTCAGATAAATATTGCGGACGGATTTGCCGAGGTTACGGTTTTGTTTGCTGATATTGTGGGCTTTACCGAAATATCTTCGCGCACGTCTCCTGAAGAATTAGTAGAATTACTTAACAAAATATTTTCATCTTTCGATAGGTTGAGCGAACAATATGGCTTAGAAAAAATTAAGACGATAGGCGACAATTATATGGTAGCAGGCGGTTTGCCGCTTCCCTGTAAAAATCACGCCGAATCTATTGCCGAAATGGCGCTGGAAATGCAGCAAGAAATTATGAAATTCCGCGACGAATGCGGTAAACCTCTCAATATCCGCATTGGCATTAATACTGGGCCTGTTGTAGCAGGTGTCATCGGCACTAAAAAGTTTATTTACGATTTGTGGGGAGATGCTGTGAATACAGCAAGCCGCATGGAATCTCAGGGGCTTCCGGGTAAAATTCAAGTTAGCAAATCAACTTATGAGTTGCTGTGCGACAAGTATTTGTTGGAAAAGCGCGGTAAAATTAATGTTAAAGGCAAAGGATCTATGACGACTTATTTGCTCAAAGGCAGAAAATTGTAACTGACAATTTTAACCATCGCCCGCGAATACGTGGTATGGGGGCTGACGTTTCCAAGCAGCCCCCATCGACACCAAACTAGATTTTTTTTGAACGAACCGCGAAGACGCTAAGGGCACGAAGGAAGAGGAGAAGAAAGAATCAAAAATAAAAAGTTTATAAGTGATTTAAACTTGCTATATTAAAATACAAGTTAATATTAGTTTGATTGGTAAAAATGACTGCGAATCAGGAACATAATTATTCAAATTCACCGATTTGGCAGCCCTTCACCCAAATGAAAACTGCTGGCCCGCCGGTGAAGGTAATTCGCGGCAAAGGATCGGTGCTGGAATTAGCAGACGGACGGCAAATTCTCGACTGCATTTCTAGTTGGTGGGTGACTGTTCACGGGCACAGTCATCCGGTTCTCGCTGAGGCTCTTTACGAGCAAGCTCAAAAGTTAGAACACGTAATCTTTGCGGGGTTTACTCACGAACCTGCCGAGAAACTTGCGAGTCAATTGCTAACTCATACTCCTGCTTCTTTAACGCGGATTTTCTTTTCTGATAACGGATCGACTGCTGTTGAAGTTGCTCTGAAAATGGCTTTTCAATATTGGCATAATCTCGGAGAAACTAACCGTACTAGCTTTATTAGTTTTGAGGGAGGTTATCACGGCGATACTGTGGGCGCGATGTCTGCTGGCAGAAGTTCGCTGTGGTGGGAATCTTTTGCACCTTTAATGTTTGCTGGGGATGTTGTTCCTTTTCCTGCGACTTTTGACGGCGATGAGGAGGTGGAAAGCAAGGAGGCGGCGAGTTTAGAGAAATTGGAGTTTTTGTTAAAGCAGGGCGGCTATGCGGGTATTTTTATCGAACCTTTGGTGCAAGGTGCTGGGGGAATGCGAATGTGCCGCCCTGAGTTTTTACAGGATCTCGCACAACTTGCTCGCCAGTTTAATGTATTGTTGATTTACGATGAAGTAATGACGGGTTTTGGCCGCACAGGCGAACTGTTTGCCTCTGTTAAATCTGCAACTTCACCGGATATCCTGTGTTTGTCTAAAGGATTGTCTGGCGGCTGTTTGCCACTTGCTGTCACAATGGCATCGGAGGATATTTATCAAGCTTTCTGGCGAGATGAACCGGACAAAGCTTTTTTTCACAGTCATTCTTACACCGGAAATCCCTTAGCTTGTGCGGTGAGTGTAGCATCCTTGGAGCTTTTGGAGCAAAACCCAAATGTGTATCAAGGGATGGAAAAACTGCACCGCCAATACCTGAATCAATGGCTGAGAAATCATCCTAAACTCGAACGGATTCGGACTTGCGGCACCATCGCAGCAATGGATGTGAAAACCGAAAGCGTTTCCGGTTATTTTAATGACATCGGTTCTGTTTTGAAAGCCAGATTTCTCGAAGCGGGGTTTTTGCTCCGCCCCTTGGGAAATACGCTTTACTTGATGCCTCCCTACTGCATTTCTCCTGATGAATTAGAATCGATTTATCGGGTAATTCGTCAGGTTTTGGATACTCTGTAAACCCTTTAATTTTAGTAATGAATTTACCCAATTGGAACGATTTGGCTGACGACGCGCTGGCGGGCAAATGTATCTCTCGCGAGCAATCTTTAGCCGTATTGCGCGCGCCGGATGAGGTTTTGCTGGAACAACTAAACGCAGCATATCGGGTGCGCCGCCACTACTGGGGAAACCGAGTCAGGCTGCACTATTTGTTAAACGCTCAAAGCGGCCTTTGTCCTGAAGATTGCCATTATTGTTCTCAGTCAAAAATTTCGACTGCAGAAATTGAGAAATATCCGCTTTTAGCTAAGGAGAAAATTCTGGATGCCGCCCAACGCGCCGCCGATTTAAAAGCTGGTACGTTTTGTTTGGTGATTTCGGGCCGCCAACCCAGCGCATCTACTTTCGATCGCGTTTTGGATGCTGTCGAGACTGTGAAGGCAAATCATAACCTGAAAATCTGCGCTTGTTTGGGATTGTTGAGCGAGGAACAAACTCACCGTTTGGCAAAAGCTGGAGTCGATCGCGTAAATCACAATCTCAATACTTCCGAATCATATCACTCGGACATTTGCACGACTCACACTTTTGGCGATCGGGTTGAAACCGTCGAACACGTAAAAGCAGCGGGAATCACAACTTGTTCCGGCGGAATTTTGGGGATGGGCGAATCGGATGATGATGCGATCGATTTAGCGCTTTCGCTTCGCAAGTTGGGCGTTACCAGCGTGCCGGTCAACTTTTTCATTCCGATTCCCGGCACGCCATTTGCAGATGTGAACAGGTTAACTCCCCGCCAATGTTTGCGAATTCTCTGTTTGTTTCGATTTTTGCTTCCCAGTCAAGAAATTCGGATTGCTGGGGGACGGGAGGTGCATTTGCGATCGTTGCAACCTCTCGGACTCTACCCCGCTAATTCTATCTTTGTGGGCGATTATCTGACAACTCCCGGACAAGCTGCACACCAAGATTGGGACATGATTCGAGATGCGGGATTTGCGATCGAATCCCCCGAAGGTTCTCTCTTAGAAGTTGATTCAGCAGTTACCAAATCCGAACAAAAAACCCTGGTTGTTTAACTCTTATAGCAGTTTTCAATCGGATCAAATAGAGTAGGACACGGCAGTGCCCAAAGCGTGTCAACTTAACGTCAAACTTAGTACCATCCTGCTGTTTGACTATTAGGGTTCGATCCCCCCTAGCCCCCCTTAAGAAGGGGGGGACAAGAGTTTGATCAAAGTCCCCCTTCTTAAGGGGGATTTAGGGGGATCTAGACTAGGGTAAAACCGATATTTATCAAGGGTTTTAGCCTTAAGTAGACACCAATGGGCTTTTGGAGTGTCCCTACGGTTTACCTTCTAAAATCTCAAATCTCAAATCTCAAATCTCAAATAATACAAGAGGGGGAAATTGTGGACAAACGCGAAGAAATTACGATCGCAGAATACCAGCTAACTGCCGAATCTTTCCGAGAAGGAACTTGGCATCACGACGTATCCCAAAATCGCGAGGCACTGACCGCTGCTATGCCCCGCAATCCCGGTAAAATTCTCGATATAGGATGCGGGCCAGGACGAGATTTAGTAGCGTTCAAGAGCCAAGGACACACAGTTGTCGGCTTAGATGCAACTCCAGCTTTTGTAGAAATAGCTAAGAAGTTATCGGGATGCGAAGTTTGGCAGCAATCTTTTCTGAATCTCGACTTGCCAAAGACAGAATTTGACGGTATTTTTGCCAATGCTTCCCTGATTCACGTTCCCAGCGACGAGATGGTGAAAGTGCTGCAAGAGTTGCACAAAGCCTTAGTTGTTAACGGTGCAATTGTCATGTCAATGTGCCGGGGAAATTGGGAGGGATACGACGAGAGACCAACGGGAAAACGCTATACTGCCGGATGGGAATATCATACTTTAGCGCCTTGTTTAGAACAAGCGGGATTTGCAATTGTCAATCACTACTATCGCCCCCCCGGCTTACCCCGCGAAGCTCAATCTTGGGTAGTAATAGTGGGCAGAAAAATCTAGCGTAAATTGGAAATTGGGAATAGGTAATTACGAATCATTCCTCTCTCTTCCTCTGCGCCCTCTGCGCCCTCTGCGGTTAAATAAAAAAACTCATTCACCAATTGACCGAAGATAGTAGTATAATTATCCACAGTCAAATAAACCACTTTCTGCACCAATTAAATCCTACTTAATATGACAGAGAAATCCCACATTTTTTTAGCGGGTGCTAGTCGAGGAGTCGGCTTAGAAATCGCGAAATGTCTGATAGCACAAAATATGCAAGTAACTGCACTTTTGCGATCGCCCGCAACCAGCATCGAATTAGAAGCAATGGGCATCAAAGTCGTCACTGGCGATGCTTTGGATGCTGCCGCTATGGAAGCGGCGATGGCTGGCGGTGAGCCAATTCATGCCGTAATAAGCACAATTGGCGGCTTGCCAAAAGATGGAGAAAGATCCGATTACTTGGGCAACAAAAACTTAATTGATGCGGCTGTCAAAGCAGGTGTGCAAAAATTTATTTTAGTTTCATCCATCGGTAGCGGTAACAGTGCCGCTGCTTTGCAACCGCAAGTTTTGGAAACTTTGGGCCCGGTCTTAATTGAGAAAGAAAAAGCCGAAAATCATTTGATAGAAAGCGGGATGATTTATACAGTGATTCGTCCGGGCGGACTAAAATCGGAACCTGCCACAGGCAACGGCATTTTAACAGAAGATTGTCGAGTTGCTGGAACTATTCACCGGGCGGATGTAGCGCAGCTAGTTTGTCAGTGTTTAGTTTCTGATGCTGCTAACAATAAAGTTTTGTCGGCGGTAGACAGGCAAATGCTTTACGGCAATCCAGAATTTGAGGTATTAAATTTTTAGGGGCGGGTTTAGCGCAAAATAAGCTGTTTCGCATCTAAATTTTATTTTTTGGGCGGGCTAGAAGCCCACCCCACAATAAAATTCAATTCTTGTGGAAGAGGCATCTTGCCTCTTCCAAAAAAAGGTGCCTGATGTGAGTAAAACCCGATCGCACTCAAGAATCGAAAGGCTTAATCCACGATCGCCCGATCGCCCAATCCAATACCAAACCCGCGATCGCAAACAATATCACACTCTCAACACCGCGAACCGCAAACGGCAATAAATCCTGTAGGGCGGGCATCTTCCCGGGTTCAAAAAACAATCCAGCATCCAATTGTCCAAAAGCCCGCACCAACCCAAAAGCAAACACCGCACCAGATTTAAGCTGCGGGTTAACATCTAGGCGAATCGCATAGCGGTAAGTCACGCCGAACAAAAAACCGCCCAAAAGTGCGATCGCCCCTCTGAAGGCAAAATTTAGGTCAATTTCCCTTACCTGCAAACTCGCCAGAGAATCCCACCTATCCGCGAGAATTAAGCTATTACCAAGGGCGATCGCCCCAAAACCCAGCAAACAAGACAAAGCAGCAACACTCCCTGCCTTCAAAGATTCTACCCGTTCAGCCGCACTAAAATTTGAAGAGTCCTTCACAGCGCCCTCATTTCAAAAATGGCTCAAATTGACTTATCATAAGGTTTGGAGTCACTTTGTACAGTTTGTTCAATAAATAGCTATGGATATTTTGTCACTCGGTTGGGTTTCGGTGCTAGTTCTGTTCTCCTTCTCAATTTCAATGGTCATTTGGGGACGCAACGGTTTCTAGATTCCACAATAGCTTGCGGGGCAAGCTTTTTAACTGCCCCGCATTTTTTTGAAATCCTATTTAACACAATCAAAATAACAGGAGTTGGAAACATGACAGCAAAAAAAATCTTAATGTTAGTCGGCGACTTTGTAGAAGACTACGAAGTAATGGTTCCCTTCCAAGCACTGCAAATGGTAGGTCACACTGTCCACGCCATCTGCCCGGACAAAGCTGCAGGCCAAACAATTCGCACCGCAATTCACGACTTTGAAGGCGATCAAACCTACAGCGAAAAACCCGGTCACAACTTCACTTTAAACGCGACTTTTGACGAAATCAACCCGACAGACTACGACGCTTTGATTATCCCCGGAGGACGCGCCCCAGAATACATCCGTCTCAACGAACAAGTGCTGCAAATTACCCGCTACTTTGCCAACAGCAAAAAGCCGATCGCATCTATTTGTCACGGCTTACAGGTTCTAACTGCAGCAGGCGTACTCGAAGGCAAACGCTGCACCGCATACCCCGCTTGCAGCCCCGACGTACTCCGGGCTGGCGGCAAATATACAGAAGTTCCAGTTACCGAAGCCGTAGTCGATGGCAATTTAGTCACCGCCCCCGCGTGGCCAGCACATCCTAACTGGCTGGCTGAATTCCTGAAAGTTTTGGGAACGAAGATCGAACATTTAGAGAAAGTCGAAGTATGACTATTTTCACAGTCAAAGTTAAACCGAATTCCAAACAGCAAAGCATCGTAGCACAACCAGACGGCAGCCTCACAATACATCTCAAGTCACCGCCTGTGGATGGTAAAGCCAATCAAGAATTAATCATGCTGTTGGCGAAAAAGTTTAAAGTGCCGAAATCTGCCATCGGCGTTAAATCCGGTTTTTCTTCGAGAAATAAACTTGTGGAAATTCCCATCGAACCTTTAATAGAGAAATAAAGGTAATAACAAATCTATCTAAAGAGGGATATAGACTCAAATTTAAAAGTATATATTAATAGTTGTAGAGTTAGAATAAAAAATTATGAGCATTGAAAATAGAGTCGAAGCAACAGCGAAGAATATTGAAGGCAAAATCCAAGAAGCTGCTAGCGAAGTTACCGGCAATCAGAAAGATAAATTAGAAGGTCAAGCCAAGCAGGATGAAGCATCAGCTATTCACCTGAAAGAAGACCTGAAAGATAAAGCAAAAGAGATTGTAGACCGAGCTTAGTAACAGTATTCCCTACAAGTTTCCTGCCTACTAAATCCCGCCAACGATATGTTGGCGGGATTTTTTATAATGCTCATAAATTATTTGTACCAATATCTTGGGGTGGGTTTATCAACATTATATCATTTCCCGTTACATCGGAATGATGTTAACTGTTGACGCCGTGAACAGTCAACAGTCACCAGTGAACTCGAATTTACTATTCGGATGCTAACGGATTTGATATTATTGGTGCGTGGTAAAATTCATGGGCGAACCGCACCTACAGATTCTAGTAATTCATAATGCAAAAGCATTAATTTTGTGGCTGGAATTGTTTCCCTTGCATAAGTTCTGCCCTCTCGATGAGAAAATTATACCTCAAAAGCACTGCCATCAAATTCCATCACGACTGTTCCTACTTGTCCTTTATATAATTTAATGATTTGTTTTGTTTCAAAATGGGTTGCTTCTAAATCTTCCGTTAAAGCAACAATATCTAGGTCTTTAATTGTTTTCATTATTTTCACCTCACTTTTTGACTTGGCGGGGCGCGGGTTTATCAAGATTAGTCCTGGAGGCAGAAACCGGGTTTTTACCGAAATATTGCACCCCTGCCTTTAAGTAGCAGTGAAAAACCCGGTTTCTTTGGTTCTGATGCGTCAGTTCTAAAGATTATTGGCGCGTGGCAAAATTCGCCCGTGAACCCGCCCCATGCCTCATTAGATTGGCGATTTTCGATAAAAATTACTAATCATATCAAATCTGTTAGCATCGGAATTATTCCTATCTCTATTCTCGACCTCTGCGTGAATCAGCGTCAATTCCTTGTCATCTGCGTTAATACATTCTCTTTTTTTTACCGCAGATACAGGCAGATAAACACAGATTAACGCAGATGAATTAGATCGATTCCGGTTGCAGCCTCCGTAATTGGTGACTGTTGACTGGATTTTACAATTCCGATGCTACCGGAATTGATATCAATCTAAAATCTAAAATTGCCCCATGCTCATGCCAATAAAAAAGCCAGGGATGGATATCCCCAGCTCGAAACATAGCACAATTAGTTTTGAGAGTTGGTAGGGCGATGTTTCAGAATCGACCCCACCCACTTTTACCCAAATTAAATTAGGGTAATGTCAGCAGCCGTAATGCCCGGTCTGCTATTCAGAATTGCCAGCGTAACTACTCCGTCAGCAGTACCAACACCGTTAGAGTCATATCCTAGTCGTCCAGTTGAATTTTCATAAAAGACGAACGGATCTGATGCACCCGCCCCGGCTGGACCAAACTTGCTCTCGTACACCCCACTCTCAAGCGCCAAGAACGCCTGCGAAGAAAGTCGATTCGTATTTTGCACTCCCCTCAAGTTGGGGAAGCCGTTGGAGCCATTGATTTGGAAGATAAACTTGTCTTGGCCGATCGTAAAATCGCCGATTTGGTCTGGGTTAGTACCCACGGCGCCCTCGCCGAAGTTGTTGTAGTAGAAGTTGTCATTACCCGATCCGCCAATCAGGGTGTCAGCACCAGGCCCGCCGCCGAGAGAGTCGTTACCGTCGCCGCCGATCAAATAGTCGCTACCAAAGCCGCCCAGCAGCGTGTCGTTTCCGGCACCGGCATTTAAGGTATCGTCCCCGGCTCCTCCGGCGGCCTCGGTAGCATTGGATGAGTCGCCGAACAGGATGTCATCGCCGTTACCAGTAGTGACCACATCAGTGCCGTTGCCACCAATAATGAAGTTGCTGCCTAAGGTATCGGTAACCAAGTTGGCGGCTGTGCCGCTAAAGGTGACGCCGCTAGCGTAGGAGATGAAGTCGTTACCCGCAAAGTTGCCGATCACGCGATCGCGCTGGCTGCCAAAGATGATTGTGTCACTTCCCTCGCCACCGTTCATGAGGTTGGTGACGGTGAAGGTGCTGCCAGTAGTAGGATTGGTGTAGCCAATTAACAGATCGTTGCCCAGCGCGCCTTCGAGAGTAATCAAAGCAGTACCAGTTTGACCAACAAAAAAGGCCTTGCTAGCATCGATAGTATCGTTGCCATCTCCACCTGCTGCGTTAGTAAAGGTACCGCTCAGGCTGTCGTTGCCTTCACCGCCGATCATTGTATCCGTCACAAAAGCTGCAACGATCGTGTCATTGCCTACTCCGCCGTCGAGCAAGTTGCGACCCGCGAAGCCTGGGAATGAACTGGAGGCGCCTACGCTCGAAATTACATTCGGCACCGACGCGGACACGATGAAGTCGTCGCCTGCACCTCCCAACGCAGTATCCGAAGTGGCAAAAACGTTGAGCGTGTCGTTGCCGTCGCCGCCCTCAAAGAAGTTTCTGCCGCCGCCAAACTCGCCGATCGCCCCGGTGAGAGAATCGTTGCCGCCACCACCAATCAAGGTGGTTCTCTCAATTCCGATCGTGATGACGGAGGAAGTAAATGGGCTGCTTTGCGTACTGTTGGTAATCACTAAGATGTCGTCGTCAAGATCGCCCGACAGGTAGCTGTTGCTGGCCACACCTCTTAGGGTGTCGTTGCCTCTACCGCCAAAGAGAGTGTCTCTTACATTGATACCTACAACCAAGTCGTCGCCCAAATCACCCCGCAAGTAGTTGCTGCCTTCATTGCCCGCGAAGCCAATACCCAAGCCACCCTGTAAAGAAAGGTTGTTGCCACCGCCTGCAATGAAGAAGCCGATCGCGTCATTGTCCTTACCGCCGTAGAGGGAATCTCCTCTCTGCGCCCCTCCCAGAATCGTATCTGCGCCCTGATTACCAAACATCAGGTTAGCTTCGACAGTACCTTGGAGGATGTCTTCTCCCAAACCGCCGGCCACGGTAGCGCGGGCTTCAGCGACTATGGTGTCCGAGCCTGCGTCGCCAAACAGCAAAGCCGGAGTGCGCTGAGATCTGATTGAATCTTCGTCGTCGCCGCCGTATATGGTATCGTTCGGGCCAACTGAAATCAGAGTATCGTTATCGCCTTGGCCAAATATTAAGCTGCCGCCCAGGGTGGAAGTTCTAACGAAATCCGCCCCTGCTCCGGCGAATACTGTATCCGGGCCTAGTCCCGGAAGGTTTAAATCTAGTTGATTAGGATTGTCATCTAACGTTGTCATAAAGCTTCACTCCTCTACTTGTTGGTCATCGCTGGTGCGACTACAGACACTGCCTAGAACACCGAATGTTTGGATTCCGCTGTAGTTTAACCTGTTTGCCAGCCGCAAGTCTAGCCTACTGGCGTTAACCATGTCTAGACTTTCTCCCTCGCGGATTTTTTGCTTGTAAGCTTTTATTTTCAAAGTCTTCACCCTTTAATAATCCTGGTGCACTGTCTCAGGTGCTCACGCTCAATAAGACGCGGCTCATATTCTTAATGTTCCATTCTGGATTGGCGGTCGGGGATCGCCTCCGGAGGAGGAAATTAAAGATTAAAAAAGGCAGATCTGGGTGATCGGGAAGACAAGGGAAATTGGGAGATTTGTTACTTGGTAACAAGGCTTTGTGGTAATTTCCGGTTTTCCAGGCAGGGTCGTCATTTAATAATTCTGACCCGGATTGAACTGCGTACCGCTCCGGGCTTTAAAAATCTACGCCCCGCTTTAGTTCTACGCCCCGATCGCCGTAGTGTTTGTGACAGTATACCTCGGAGTGTACGCTTGCCAAGTCAAAGTAAGCGTGGGGTTTGTGGCAACGCCCGGTGATAATAATTTCTGTATCCCGCGGCTTGCGTAGCAGGGCTTCTACGATCGGCTCTACCGGCAGCAGTTCTAAGTCTACTGTGGGATTGAGTTCGTCGAGAATAATCGTTTTGTACCAGCCGCTGGCGATCGCACATTTGGCGATTTCCCAGCCGCGTTCTGCTTCTATGCAGTCTAGCTCTTGCTGTTGCCCCCGCCAAACTATAGCATCTCGGCCGCACCGCTGGTGGTCTACTAGCTGTGGATAGCTTTGGCGCAAAGCTGCGATCGCCGCATCTTCTGTATAACCGGTGCCACCTTTTAGCCACTGCACGATTAACACCCGGTGAGATTGGTCTTGACTGATACCCCTACCTATTGCCTGCAAAGCTTTGCCCAAAGCGCTCGTAGACTTACCTTTCCCCGCTCCGGTGTATATTTCGATACCGGAAATATGATGCTCTGCCGCTGCGGGGTGATAGTGGGGCTTCATTTCTGAGTGTAAGTCGGCAATCTCCAGCAAAGCTTCCGGGGCCGCTCGGCCTGTGGCGATGACTTCTAAATATTCTGGTTTGTTTTTGAGGGTTTGGACTACTTCGTCAACTGGGAGCAAACCCAAGTCCAATACGGGGTTGAGTTCGTCTAGTACCACGACGGAATAGAGCTCGCTGGCGATCGCTCCTTTGGCTATATCCCAGCCTCGCTGAGCTTCTGCCCGATCAAAGCGGGTGATTGCTTCGGCCCCAAAATATTCGGCTCTGCCGGTACGCACTTGGTCGATCAAGTGCGGAAATGCCCGTTGCAAGGCTTCTATTGCCCCGTCTTCGTCGTAGGAGCGGCCGGGGCCTTTAAGAAAGCGCAGCAACAAGACTCGCGTAGGCGAGTCAGAATTGATACCCAGCCCGATCGACCGCAACACTACTCCCAAAGCTGCCTGAGACTTGCCTTTACCCGCGCCGTCGTACACGTGAATCTGACCCGCGGCGCGTTCCGACCGGGATGAGGCTGTCCGAATACCAATGCCATTCCTTACCATAATCAGCAGTTGTTTGAGTCTGTATCGGGGTGGGTATTCGATCGCGCGCCTTGAATGTTTAATTTTTCCATTCTGTTGGCGGATCTCAACAGATTATACGATAACTTCTAACCCCCAATCTTTTAAGCAGCGATCTAACGCAATTAGGTGCTCAAACCTCCGGTTAAGATTATTGCGTTTGTGCTGTACAATTAAAATTTAACACGGACTGATATACCTAAAGGCTTATGATTGCGAGTGTTTTTCCATTTCGGACTGTTTTGGTGCAAATTTTAATTATGTTTTTGGCGATCGCGATCGAATCGTGGTTTTTGCAAAAACTACTTAAACTCGGCCCCAAAACCAGCATTGAATATACAGCCATCCTCAATCTATCTTGCACTTGCGTAGGCTGGTTAGTTTTCTTCGGCATTGAAAGCGTTCTTAGCAAAGAATTGCGGGAACAGCTTATCGGTTATATTTTATTAGGACGTGCGGATAATGTTTACGCTCCAATAACTATGATAGCACTCTCAGTATTAGCAGTAACATTTCTAGCTAAATGGCAGGGATTAGAATTCATAGAAAACATGGTTTCTGGCAATAAAAAAGCTTCCAAACCTCAGTTTTTAGGGCCCCCCACCCTCACCCGCCGTCCTCCCAAAAAAACTTTTCAAGTAACTACCCAGTTTGGGGGAATTTTAATCGCCCACACTGTTAGCAATATCGTTATTTTAACCGTGTTGTTTTTGCAAAGCGTCTATTGAAATTTATGATGAAGCAATTTTTTGATGTCACTCAGCAACTCACTAAGCTGACGAACAACCTTTGGGAAACCAATAAAAAAATCCAAAAGGCGATGATTCCGCCTAAAGTTGTTCACTGGAAGACTCCTTTACTACTCAGCATCTTTTTAGCTTTGCTGACAGTGGCGGCAGTCACTGACTGGCGGACGAGAACTCTACTTTTTGATATGAGCTGGTTATTTTTTACACTTTCAATGGGTTTGCTGACCAGCCAGCAACCTTTTGTGATTAAAGGAGTAAGTCTGAGTCCGTGGGTGACAAGCATTTTAATTGGGTTGTGGTTGCTGGTAAGATTGCCGTCGGATAGGAAGGAAATAGCATGGATATGCGGCCCAATTATAGCAGTAGTAGTTCTTGCTACAATAGAGGTTTGGAATAGCGAGTCAAAACGGGAAGGTATCAGGTCGTTGGTGCGCCCTCAGTTTTTGATCATTACTCTAGTTCACCTGCTGTTTTCCTGTTGGTTTGTTTTTCACTTTTTAATTCAAGGTTGGATACGACAGTACCCGAGCGTTTTATCCCAGGATTTGAGGCAAAGCGATTATGTGGTGACATTTCAACAGCCAACTATTAATCGCTCCCGAGGAGTTGTTATCCTCAATGCAATGGAGCGATACCTACAAAATGAAGCCCGCACAAAACCGTGGGCGCAGGTAGAGCAAATGTTAATAGATATGGACAACGAGCGGTTTTTTCTGCGGAATCAAGCCTTAAAAACAACTGGGGTAGTCGCAGAAGATGCGAAGTGGGATGTCAAAACTTCGATCGTCCAAGGAGATTCCCGCTATCAGTTAGAGATGGAGGCAATTTGGCTGGGGCTGGTTTTTAGACCGGAAACATATTCGTTTACCAAATCTTGCGAGGTGTTCGAGATAGGCAATAGGGCGACTGTAACCTGCGGTGCCATCAAACGCTCTCAACCCGGACAGAAAAAAGATGGAACGGCGGGCGACAGTCAAGTTTGAGCCTGTCTCACGCAGTTAGGAAAGTGTTTCAGAAGAAAGGGGAAAACGGGGAGATGGGGAGAGTATCCGAACCTGAGAGGCGCAGATGGGGAGAGTAGGAGATCGGGGAGAATCTTCCCTCGAACCTCGGACTTCTTCCTTCAAAATCCAATCCGTTAAATCCCTTAAATCCCCTACACTGCTTCCTTGCCGAACTTCCTTCTTCCTTATATTAAAGTATTGATTGCGAAAGTTTCCAGCGGGTTAATAATTAGATGAACTTGAGAAGAATCTTGACAGTCGCGACCAATGTATTTTGGGAAGTAATTCGCGATCGCATCCTTTACTTAATTATTATTTTTGCTCTGTTGATGGGTGCCTCGGTACGGTTGATACCGGAATTGGCGGCGACAACCGAGAAGAAAATTATCTTAGATGTCGGTTTGGCTGCTATGAGCCTTCTCGGTCTAATTGCCACAGTTTTTGTGGCTACCGGATTGGTCAACAAAGAAATAGAAAAGCGCACTGTTTACCTGTTAGTTGCTAAGCCGATAAGTCGGGCTGAATTAATTCTGGGCAAGCACTTAGGGCTGTCGGCGGTGCTGGCGGTGCTTGTAGCGGCAATGACTGTTATCTATCTGGCTATTCTGAGTTTGAGCCGCATTCCTTTCCCTTTGGGAAGCATTTTAATCGCTTCGCTGTTTATCTGGTTTGAGCTGTGTCTGATGGCTGGTGTCGGGATTTTATTTGGGGTTTTTAGCAGTTCCCTGCTGGCGACTTTACTAACATTTGGCGTTTATTTAATGGGACATTCGACGCGGGATTTAGTGGCTTTGGGCAAGTTAACTAAAAATCCTGGCCTTGAACAATTGATGATGGGACTTTATCTCGTTTTGCCGGATTTAGCCAGATTCAATTTGAGAAACGATGCTGTTTACGGACAAGTTCCTTACTTAGCAGGTTTGATTACAGATGCTGGCTACGGTTTGCTGTATGTGGTGCTGCTGCTGTCAATAGCGATCGCCATATTTTCCCGTAGGGAATTTTAAAACGCGCCTGCCCTACTTTCAAAAGTTTGAGTGTATCTATCAAATTATCACGCTAAAATATCAAGGAGGCGATCGCTCAGAAATCTCGACTAAAACTCAAACTTTTAATTGATCCCGAATAAGCTGTTCTGTATTTAAATAGTACCTTTGGGCGGGCTTTTCTGCCCTCCCCACAAGATCGGGACTTAGGCCTCGGGGCCCAGAAACCGGGTTTGTTACCGAATATGCGGTCTACAACGGGTCTTTTCGTAAAAAAACTCGGTTTCTAAACAATCGTGCGTAAGTCCTAAAGATGTTGAAGAGAAATCACCCTGTAAATTAGATTACGATAGCTTAGCAGTAAGAAAAATTGAAATTATGTTAGTGGAAAAACTCGAACAATTAAAAGATATTTTCGCACAAATGGAACGGGCTTTGATTGCCTACTCCGGTGGAATTGACAGCACTTTAATAGCCAAAATCGCTTTTGATGTATTGGGCGATCGCGCTTTGGCAGTGACGGCAGTTTCCCCGTCTTTACTGCCAGAAGATTTAGAAGATGCGCGGATTCAAGCTGCAGAAATTGGCATTGCCCACGACGAAGTAGAAACTCAGGAAATGGCAAATCCCAATTACACTTCTAACCCGGTTAACCGCTGCTATTTCTGCAAAAGCGAACTGCACGATACTTTGAAACCCCTAGCACTAGCAAAGGGTTATCCTTATGTGGTTGATGGGGTGAATGCTGACGATTTAAAGGATTATCGTCCCGGGATTCAGGCGGCAAAGGAACGCGGCGCGCGATCGCCTTTAGCCGAAGTAGGAATTACTAAGTTTGAAGTGCGGCAATTGGCAAAAGAATTGGGTTTGCCTTGGTGGGACAAACCGGCTCAACCTTGTTTGAGTTCGCGCTTTCCTTACGGCGAAGAAATCACCGTGGGAAAGTTGCAAAGAGTGGGGCGCGCTGAACGGTATTTGCGGCAGTTGGGACTGAAAAATTTGCGAGTGCGATCGGACGGAGATACGGCACGCATTGAGTTACCCGCAGAGGAGATTCAGGAGTTTGTGCTAAATACGGATTTGCCTGCATTGGTGGCGGTGTTTCAGGAGTTTGGTTTTGTGTACGCGACTTTGGATTTGGAGGGGTTTCGCAGCGGCAAATTAAATCAGGTTTTGCAGCCACAGTTGTTGCAGGCAGAAGGTTGATTAATTTTCACGAATACAAAAAATTCTCATGATTGATGTAGTTTGGGACATGGACAAAGGGGAACAATGTCAATCGAACCTTTACCTTTGATGTACCAACTTATACCTTTCAAGGCTCGAATTGTTAGGATTACAGGACTCACGCAAAAGTAACGTATTTCTGTCGCCCAACGAACTCAGTGAAGCAATCTCAAAGTGGCGTTGCTTAATCAGGGTATGAAGAAAATAGCTTTAAAATCCAAAAGCTTTGTTGATACTCATTTGTGACAAGTTAAGAAAAAGTGCAAATTGTCAAGGGGGTAAACCAAAAAAGGTAAAATAAGATGAAACCTTTACCGGGCAAGCAGTTGAGCCATAATTGAACCAGTTATGAGTCGCAAAAAACGAATCAACCGAGATCATGCAAAGAAAAAAAATCGTCCCCAAGTAGAAAATGAAGTGATCGCGAATCACCTGGAAGATTTATTAATTCCGGCAATGGCTGCCCAAAAAACTTTTTATCGGCAACTAAATCTAAGAGATAGAATTCTGACACTACCATTAATGATGGCAGCAATATTAAGTTTATTATGGCGAGACGTAGCAGGAGTAACAGAATTAACCAGATTATTAAATAGAGAGGGATTTTTATGGTGTGAGCCACAAGAGATTAGTCAACAAGCATTATCGCTGAGATTTTTAACTTTTCCAGCAATTTTGTTTGAAAAAGTATTTAAAGAATTACTACCTCATTTTCGACGAAAATGGTTAACAAGAAAATCAAGACCATTACCAGATAGCGTACAATTTGCCTTAAAAAACTTTGAAAATATTTGGATAGCTGACGGCTCAACATTAGAAGCATTGTTTCGTAAACTCGAAAGTTTATCAGATGTGCCAATTGGTCAATTAGCGGGAAAAATGGGAGTAATTATAGACCTAGTAACTCATCTTCCCGAAGAAATTTGGTTTGGGGAAAATCCGAAACAAGCAGATACTAATTGGGAGAAAGATTTACTAAAAACAGTTAAGCCAAAAACCTTGCTGTTATTGGATCGAGGCTTCTATCACTTCGTTTTCTGGTCAAAATTAATCGAGCAAGAAATTGGATTTATCACTCGAATCAAGAAAGGTGCATCTTATCAAGTCGAGCGGGTATTAACCAATACTTATGATGTCAAAGACCAGATAATTAAAATAGGTGCAGGCACAAAACAGACACCAGCTTTGACTATAAGATTAGTACAGATTCGCTCTAAGACTTCCTGGCGTTCTTATCTGACAAGTGTCCGAGAACCTGAAATATTGCCCCCTTATGTAGTAGCAGATTTATATCAAAGACGCTGGCGAATTGAAGACGCATTTTGTACAGTAAAGAGATTATTAAATCTCAGCTATTTATGGACAGGTTCATTAAACGGAATCAAGCTCCAAATCTGGGCTACTTGGCTATTTTATGCGGTTTTAGTAGATTTAGGAGATGCGGTTGCCGATGAATTAGGAGTACCAATTGAACGGATTTCATTAGAAATGATTTATCGGGGTATGTATCATTTCTCTGTTGCCTATCAAAAAGGATTAGCTTCGGACTTAGTTAAGTATTTTGCCGCCGATAAAAATCAAGATTTAGGGATTGTTAAGCGAGGGCGAAAACCTCATGTCAGGCTAATTATTTCTCCTTTCCCTGGAACTCAAAGAAGTCCCGAACAATTTTTTTTCAATAATAAAGGAACAAATGGAGTCATATTTTAATTGGGTCAACAGGTAAGACATGAGTAAAATTACTCATTGACAATAGTGCTTTTAGCTTAACTTGTGAGTAATGGTTGATACTGGTTTATATGACGGGCATATTTGGCGTTTAATACCGTAAATCAGCAAAGCCTAGGATGTTTGCCGTAGATTTGGGATGTGCCCTGTAATAGCAAATCCGGTTTTAATACCCCCTTTATTTCTTAGTCCCCCTTTGCTTGGACTTCGTTTGACTCTATGCAGCGGTTTCAACTGCCGATTCATAAAGAGGGTGGCTAACTTTCAACCCCCGAGTCTTATCAAGGAGTAGTTGGCTGAATTTGCTGTGGCTGCATTTGCTGTGGCTGCATTTGCTGCTGCTGATTCTCGAGCAGAAGTTGCTGCTCCTGGATTTGAATTTGCCGATTCTCAAGATCTATTTGCCGCTGTCTGTCTTCAAGCTGCAGTCTTCTGTCTTCAAGTTGCAGTCTTCTGTCTTCTGCTTGCTGCAATCTATCTTGACGTTGTTGCTCTCTTTCTAGCAACCGGTCTTCACGTTGCTCTTGTCTGTCTTGACGTTGTTCCCGAAGCTGTCTGAGCTGATTTCGCCGATCGAAATCCCCTCCCAAAAATAAGTTTTGAAAAGCGTTGATAGTTGCTTGAAACCCAGTAAAAACGCTGCTAACAGTGTTAACCCCAGTTGCTACTCCTGTTATTGGCTGCAAGAAACTGTTGATATTATCTGCTACCCTAGCATAGCCCGATCGCGCTACCAGAATCACATCGTTGTTGCGGAGAGTGGGGTTATTATTAGGATTCAACCCTTGAGCAAAATCCACCTCGATCGTGCGGCGAGAAACAGTACCGTTGGGGTTCAATCGCAATAGTTCTACCTTGTCTTTTTTGGCCCGCAATTGATTGAAACTGCCGGCCGTCAGTAAAGCTTGGTGCAGGGATGTACTAGGCCGCACCTGCAAAGCCCCAGGCCTAATTACTTCTCCTACAATATTGATGCTAATCGCGTTCGGAGAAAAACTGCTATTTGCCACTTGAGAAACTTCAGCTAAGTCTACAGTAGCTGCTGTCGGGATAATTACGCTATCTCCTTCTTGCAGCAAGATATCTTGAGTTGCGTCGCCTTTTTGCAGTAAATCCCACAGATTTACCATGATAGTTTGTTCATTGCCGCCTCTGACTCGGCGGCGGATTTGCACGCGGCGAATGTCAGCTTCTGTAGTGATACCACCAGCAATTTTCAGTGCTCTAGTTATTGTTGGTAAGCCCACAACTGCTCCTTGCTGTTGGTCGATAGATACAAAACTCAACTCTGTTTGTTGGTTGCTCGATCGCACATCCGAAGCAAATACAGTATATGGCCCCGGCCGGTTTACTTCCCCGACAATTACTACCCCAATTGGTTTAGTAATATCAGCGGAAAAATTAGCACTGGCTCTTTGACGGACTTCTTGAGTATTGAGAGCACTTGCTGTCGGTACAAAAATTGTATCTCCATCTCGAATGGTAACGTCTTGACGCAAATTTCCCGTGTCTAAAAAATCCTGCAAATCAACAGTAGTAACTTGAGCCGGCCCGCCTCTGCGGGGACGGCGAATTTGGACATTTCGCATATCTCCTGCTGATGTCACCCCTTGTGCAAGTTGCAGCATTTCCATCAAAGTCGGGAATTTTACTCCTCCTCCGGTTCCTTCTCTAGTGGGATTAATCTTGTAGGAACCCGGGCGAGTAACTTCACCGGCAAGACCTATATTTAGGGGGCGAGCGGCGACCAGAGTCACGGTAACAACGGGAACATTGATGAAGGGTTCGTATCGCTGGGTAATCACGTTAGCAGCTTGTTGCAGGGTCAACCCTTGAATTGAGACGCTGCGAATGATTGGCAAATTGAGCGTCCCGTCAACTAACACTTGATATTCTCTGCTGAATTCAGGGACGCCGAATATCTCTAAAGCAATGCGATCGCCCGGGCCTAAAGTATAAGCTGCTTCTTGTGTCAGCGAACCAAGATTGCCGCTCGGTGGCAAACTCAAACCCGGAGGTGGCGGCGGCGGTACTCTCGGTTGGTTTGGGTTCCTAGCGGGCGCAGGATTTCTGACGGCAGGCAACTGAGCTATAGTGGGTAGCGAACTCAATAGCACCAGGAGTGCTGACAAACTCAGACTTGTAGCGGTTTGAATGGTAAGTTTCATCTTTCTTCCCTGGTTGCAGCCTGCCATTGAACAAGAGCAATTTAGCTAGTTGATTTTAGTTTATTTTCCCTGCTGTCCAGTGTAGCCTCGCTTCGCTGCAAAATCCACAGGTGGAAGCATAAAAATTGTGCGATCGCACTTAACTATTTTGCCCCTTTTTTGTAAAGAAAGTGTAAAGCCCGACAACTGTTCTCAGGATTACGCTCTTGTTTGAGCAAAATTTTTCATACATAACTCGCGATACAAATCAACCCACCAAAGAAAGGGGATAGGAAAAAACCACCCTGATTTGAGGTAAAATGTTAAATAATTCTATCTGCAGGACAAAGACAAGTGTCACTAAAATTGGATAAAGTAATTCCCTGGGGACGCTGCTTGGATGAATACATAGGAATGTTTAGCTTGACATCAAGTGACCTCAAACTAGCAATTATTGATTGTGCGGCCGGCCCGGCGAGTTTCAATGCCGAAATGACTCGCCAAGGTAAAAAGGTAATTTCTTGCGATCCAGTGTATCAGTTTACTGCGGTAGAAATTGGCGATCGCATCCAAGAAACATATCAAACTGTGATTGACGGTGTTAAAGCCAATTTAGACGGCTACCTGTGGAACAATTTTGAATCGCCGTACCAGCTAGGCGAAGTGCGAATGAAGGCGATGCAGGAATTTTTAGAAGATTTTCCATCAGGCTTGCAGCAAGGCCGATATATTAATGCTGAGCTGCCAGTTTTGCCTTTCGAGAACCGTCAATTCGATTTAGCTTTGTGCAGCCATTTCTTATTTGCTTATTCTCACCTGCTTTCCGAAGAATTTCATCTGGAAGCTATTACAGAAATGTGTCGGGTTGCGAAGGAAGTCCGGGTATTCCCTCTATTGCAGAGTTTTAGCGGGGAGGAATCCGATCACTTAAATCCGACGATCGCAGAATTGAAAAAGAGAAGTTTTAGTGTAGAAATTCAAGAGGCTCCTTATGAGTTTCAAAAAGGCGGGAATAAGATGCTGCGAGTTAGCAAAAAAAGCTCTGCCTAAAAGTAAGCATAACTTATTGTGCTGTTATGGAAACCAAATAACAGCCGTTAATTCGCCAACTATTATCAAACTGTTTTTCCATGAGATAAATGGCTCGGATTGGAATGCCTTCCGAGTCCAGCAACAGCACCGGCTGAGCGGGAATTCCTTCAACAGTGGCGAGGTCTTCAAATAATACCGAGCGCGGACGGTAGACAGCTTCATAGGCAATTTTTACCATGTGCATAAAGTTTTCTGCTGTGCGAAACTGCTGCTGAATTCCGGGACTGGCGAAGGCAAAAGCCCCAGCAGCATCGTCTTTTTGAAATGCTTGCAGTTGCTGTTCTACGACTGAGCGAATGGTAGCGCGATCGCTATCAGTAATGTGCATAATTAATTTTGATAAGAAAGTGCTGTTAGGGCTGGGCGCGTCCAAATTACTCAGGGCATGGCAATTCGCGATCGAGCCCTAGACTATTTGCCCATTGCTTAACCCGATCGTGCCCAATGCCCGTCTTGTTTGTCTGGTAATCTTGCAAGGGTGCGAGACTTTGGGCGATCTTTTGTTCTTCGCTGAGGGGTTGAAACTCCTTGGCTGTGTCAATTTCTCCAGTAATTCTAATCAAAAACCGCAGAGCTTCATTTACTGCTTCAGAATCGGGAAACATCTCTGCAACATCCGGTTCTAAACGAATATTTACACCACCAAAGGTATTTCCTCCAGATCCTACCCTTCTTACACGCAACTTCCTCAAATTATATTCCGACCGAAGATCATCGTCCATCCCTGTTTCATGCTTTTTCATAAACTTCTCGCTCCACTCTTGTTACTTTTCTGGCGCTAATCATAGGAATAAAATCTGATGTTTCTGTATACGATACTATCAATAAATTACATTGCGAGGACTCTCGAACAATAATATAGCGAGCTTCTTCATCAGACCGATCCGGAGCTTAGAAATCGATGTAGAGGGGATCGTCAAAAACCGTTCTGGCTTCCTCAAATGAGATCCCATGCTTGGACAAATTTACCGCAGCCTTGTTTTCATCCCACTCGAATTTCATAAAGATCCCAAATCAGCATCTTTGATATAAGATTACAACATCAAGAAGCCAAATTCAAACCAACTCATGCCACAAACAGTCTGGATCGCACGACACGGAAACCGCATCGACTTCGTTAACCCCGACTGGTTTCTTACGGCAGAACGCCGCTACGATCCCCACCTTTCCGAAGACGGTCACATTCAAGCCCAACAACTCGCCAATCGCCTCAAAGGTGAAGGAATTTCTCATATTTTTGCTTCCCCTTTTCTGCGAACAGTCCAAACAGCAAATCATGCGGCCGAAGCTCTTGATTTGTCAATTAAACTAGAGTGGGGATTGTGCGAATGGCTGAATCCGGAATGGATGACAGAAATGCCGGAAACTGAGTCCGTCGAAGCTTTGTGCAGGCGTTTTCCCAGGATTGATGCTTCCTACAAAGGCGGTATTGCTAATTATCCCGAAACTGGGGAAGCTTGTCTTAAAAGGGCGGGGGAAACTGCTAAACGCCTCGCGGCAGAGTTTCCCGAAGATATGTTATTAGTAGGTCACGGTGCGTCGGTTTTAGGAACTGCGATCGGGCTGGCGGGCGGTGCGGAAACGGAAATTAATGCTTCTCTGTGCTGTTTGGTAAAAGTGGTACGGGGTGAGGGAGAATGGTCGATCGCACTTAATGGCGATACTTCTCACCTGACTGACTCTGAAACCGTGCTCCGGTTTAATTAAAGTTCAGATTGGTGCGAAAAATCGCATTTTATGCTATGTGTGTAAGGTGCGCCGAGGTGTACCCTAAGTTAATCAGATTTGTCGGAATCTGGTGTTATTGTTTAATCTCGATCGCACATTTTAAATCGAAAATCTCAAATCGGTATGGCTGGACACAGTAAGTGGGCGAATATTAAACGCCAAAAAGCTAGAGTTGATGCCGTTAAAGGCAAAGTTTTTGCTCGAATATCTCGCGAAATTATTGTCGCGGCCCGCAGCGGAGTTCCCGATCCCGCTGGGAATTTTCAACTGCGGACGGCTATAGAAAAAGCCAAGGCGGCGAGTATTCCTAATGAAAACATAGAAAGGGCGATCGCCAAAGGTGCCGGCTTGGCCGGGGGAAGTTCGGATTTAGAAGCTATTCGCTACGAAGGTTACGGCGTTGGCGGGGTTGCTATTCTGATTGAAGCGCTGACAGACAACCGCAACCGCACCGCGGCTGACTTGCGAGAAGCTTTTACTAAAAATGGCGGCAACTTGGGCGAAACAGGTTGTGTGGGCTGGATGTTCGACCACAAAGGAGTTTGTACTGTACGCGGCCCGATTGATGAGGAACAATTGTTTGAAGCGTCGCTAGAGGCGGCTGCGGAATCTTATGATTTGATATTAATTGATGAGGATACTGAAGGTGCAGAGGTATTTACAAGCGTGGCTAATTTGGAACAAATGTCTGATGTTTTGAAACAAAAAAACTTTGCAGTTTTACAGTCGGAAAATCGCTGGATTCCGAGCAATACAGTGGAAATAGATACTCCTGAAAAAGCTCGATCGCTCCTTAAGTTAATGGATGCACTGGAAGATTTGGACGACGTGCAAAGTGTGACGGCTAATTTTGAAATGACAGATGAATTGATGTCTTTGAGTATGGTGTAACGCTCTAAATCACCAGATTTTTGCCATTCGCAAGACAAATCCCGGTAACTCTGGATCTGCGCTGACTGTTTCAGGATTATCTAAGATTTCAGGTTCGCGATCGGGACGGTAGATGTAGACTTTTCTGTTTTTGCGATCGAGCAAAAAGCCGAGCGATACACCATTGTCAATATATTCTTGCATCTTGTTTTGCAATCCCTTGAGAGTGTCACTAGCAGACCGCAATTCAATCACAAAGTCTGGACAAATCGGTGCGAATGAGGCTTTTTGTTCTTCAGTTAAGGCATTCCAGCGCTCTAGTTTAATCCATGAGGCATCGGGGGATCGGGTTGCTCCATTCGGCAAGGTAAAGCCTGCACTGGAGTCAAACGCTTCACCTGTGCCATCTTCTTCTGCCCAGTTCGCAAGTTGCTGAGCAATTTTAATGTTGCGGTTCCCTGTATCTGAAAAGGCTGGTGACATAATGATAACTTCCCCACTGGCTGTACGCTCAATTCTCAAATCGCGATTAACTAGACAGAATTCATAAAACTGTTCAACAGTCATCGATTGGAGCGCAGGGAAATTGACCGTCAGTGGGACGCTTTCGGTTTGAATTAGCAGCGTCGTCATGGTTTTTCCTCAGTTGGTGCAGGGGTGATAGAATAGCTTGAGCTTACACTATTTTAGCTTGGCGATCGCAAGTCTTAGTCGATCGCGGATTCGGAGGCTTGTATCCGTTTTTGGGTTAGGTCAATAATCTTTTTTCCCAGTCAGCAAATAAGTAACCATGTATCCTTTGCCCTTAACTTGAATAGCGCCACGCTTCTGAAAAGTATATTTATCTTTTAATAACTCGTAGGTTTCGGCGGTGACTTGAATGCAGCCAGTAATCCCGTGGGATTCCATGCGCGAAGCAATATTTACTGTGTCGCCCCAGAGGTCGTAAATAAACTTTTTTAAGCCGATAACGCCGGCAACGACAGGGCCACTGCTAATCCCGATCCGAATGCTGAAAGGTTCCGAATGTTCTAAACTCAGGAGCCTAATTTCGTGCAGCATGTCGATCGCCATGTTCGCAACCGCCTCGGCGTGATCCTCTCTGGCTGTAGGCAAACCGCCGACAACCATGTAAGCGTCACCAATAGTCTTAATTTTCTCCAAACCGTGGCGATCGGCTAAGTGGTCAAAAGCCGAAAAAATATCGTTGAGCACTTCCACCACCGCCGTCGCTGAAATTCTCGACGAAAGTTCTGTAAACCCCACAATGTCGGCAAACATCACAGTTACTTCCGCAAAACTTTCGGCGATATTGTGTTCATTGTCCTTCAAACGCAGGGCGATCGCTGCCGGCAAAACGTTTAGCAGCAGTTGCTCGGATTTAGCTTGTTCGAGTTCCAACTGTAGGTAAGCAGCCTGCAACTGTTCGGCTTGGCGAATTCTTTCTCCGGCTAGCTTTTCGATTTGCGCGGTGCGACTCAAAGATGTCAGCATATATGTCACCGGAATCAGAGTCCACAGCATCCCCATCGTCAGAGTTCCCCAAGAGCGCCAGTGCTTGCGAAGCCTGCGAATTTCCGGCGTTGCCGACACGTACATAGACCACTGGCGGCCGCTAATTTTCAGCCGCCTTCTGCAAGCTGTATAGTTCGGGCCTGGATTGTCAAGAATCGGGCAGTTTTGCAGGAGAGAGGGTTTCGCAGTGGCTGATGCTGGAAGCACTTGTTGGCTGGCGGATTGGAACTGCACCGCAAATTGCTGAATTCGCCTCTCTGCAGGGAGATTTTTGAGAACCGGGTTCCCCGTTTGCGGTAACAGCGACCCTGCTTCTTGCTTGTCTGGAGCCTCGCTAACGAGATAAATATTGAGGTAGTCGGTATTGCGTCCTTTTAAAGAGGTTTGGAAAATATCTTTGCCTCGAAATACGCCCAGAACAAATCCTTGTAGCAGTTGGCGACGGGATTCCAGGGTAGTCGGTTTACTGCTGTTTTCGTAAATCGGAACTACAGCCAAAAGACCCTGTTCCGGGGAATTGCCCTGAGTTAAGCCGATGTAGTTGGTGACAATCATTTCTCCTGTATCGCGCCCTCGATCGAGCGCGAGGCGGATTTCTGGGTGGGAGGCGAGGTCAAAGCCTAATACTGTCTCGTTTCCGGCTGGTGGTTCGACGTAGAAAGCCGGGAAGTATTCGGAACGCTGGAGGGCCTTGCGGAGTTCTCCTCGCGGGCCGCGCTCTGTAATCTCGAAGCTGGGCTCTGTTTCGGTTCTAGCTTTGGTTTCGTAGTTGCGCCGCTCGGAATTGGGAACGCGGGGGGCCCAAGCCAGGAGTTGCAGGCTGGGGTGGACGGATAGGGGACGGGCGACAAACCGAGCAAAAGAGGAACGCTCGACGGCGCTGAAGGCTTTCATGTAGTCGCTGAGGGCGAGAACAGTATCTAAGTCGGAGTTGACCTGGCGTTCGATGCCGATCGAAATATCGTCAATGCGGCGGTGCATTTCGTAGTCGCGGCGCTTGTCTTCCCAGTCCCAAACCAAGGCGAATGTCAAAACCGACAGTCCGACACCCAAAGCCAGCGTCAACCCGGCTGGAATGTAGCGAGACCAGGATAAAGGTAGTTTTTTCAGCATAATTGCCTAGCGAATAAGGGCAGCAGATTAGCACACCGCTAAGTGCGATTTGTTCCGGCCTCTGAGTGCGGTTAATTCAAAACCCTGATAACTCAAGCACCGACGGCAATTGGGAATTAAAAGTTAGATATTTAAACTTTTAGATTAATGGACGATCGCTCAGCAGGGGATTTCAATCCAAAATTCCGCTCCCTGTCCGGGCGCTGAGATGCAACGCAGGCTTCCCTTATGTTTTTCTACCACAATCTGATGGCTGATGGATAATCCTAAGCCGGTTCCAGCCCCTACGGGCTTGGTGGTGAAGAACGGGTCAAATAGCCGCTTGCGAACCTCTTCGCTCATTCCCGGGCCACTGTCGGCGATGCAAATTACAATGCGATCGCAGTCACTGAGCTGGTTTTTACTGTGGCTTTTCAACCCAGCTTTTTTCATGAGGGTGCGAATCACGATCGTCCGAGGTTCCGGTTGGTTTTCTAGAGCGTCGATCGCATTGCTGATAATATTGAGAAATACCTGGTTTAACTGACCCGCACAACAGTAAATATTGGATATTTTTCCATATTCTTTAATAATTTCAATCCCGCTCTTTATACTTGCCTGATGAAATCTGTGCTGCAATATTAACAGTGTACTGTCAATTCCTTCATGAACGTCTACCAACTTCATTTCTGCTTCATCCAGTCGCGAAAAGTTCCGCAGCGATAACACAATATTACTGATTCTTTCTACTCCTACTCTCATGGAATTTAGCATTTTTGGCAAATCTTCCTTCAGAAAATCTAACTCTAAGTCCTTAACTTTTTCAGCAATCTGAGGCACTGGGGACGGGTAGCATTCCTGGTAGAGACTTAACAGTTCAATTAAATCGTGAAAATAATTGTAAGTATGAGCAATATTGCCGTTAATAAAAGTTGCCGGGTTGTTGATTTCGTGGGCAATCCCAGCCACCATCTGACCGAGACTCGACATTTTTTCGGATTGAACTAATTGGATTTGAGCGTTTTGTAGTTGTTCGTAGGCTTCTTGCAATTGGGCGGCTTGTTTTCTTAATTGAGATTCGGAAGCTTGGAGTGCGGCGGCGGAAATTTTGCGGTTCGTTATATTTTCAATCATCCCTAAGTTGTAAATAGGTTTTCCTTCGCCGTCTCGAATCAAAGTAGCTGTCACATTTACCCAAACAATTTTACCTGTAGCGGTAATCTGGCGGAGTTCGATTTGATAGTGAGTAATTTCTCCCCGCTCAAGAGAATCAGCAACTTGGAGATTTTTTGGATAATCGTCGGGATGCCCAAGTTCTATAAATGTTTTGCTCAGCAATTCTTCGGCGGTATATCCCAGCATTTCGTAGTAAGTTTTATTAACTCGCACTAACTTGTTATCATCTAAATTAGCTAAGTAGATAGCGATGGGTGCATCTTCAAAAATTGTGCGAAATAGTTCCTCGCTGGCCCGAACTTTAGCTGCTAGGGAAAGCCTATCGGTGATGTCTTCAAACGTAGACAAAATGCCGACTACATTGCCGGAATTGTCGTGTAAAGGTATTTTATTTGTATCCAGACAGCACTGGGTGCCGTCGGCTTGCATTTTGGATTCTATGATGTGATATTCTGGGGTGTTAGTTGCCATGATGCGGCGGTCGCAGGCTCGAAAAAATTCTGTTTCTTCCGGCTTCCAGGGCATATCGAAGTCGGTGAGACCGGCGATTTCACTCGGGTGATTGAAACCTGCGACTTTGGCAAAGTTTTTGTTGCCTCCCAAGTAAACTAAATCTCGATCTTTCCAGGCGATTAACTGAGGGATGTTATTGATTACCGACCACAGCATTTTTTTGGAGGTTTCCAAGGCTTCCGTGCGTTCTAGGACGCGCTTTTCAAGTTCTTGATTGGCTTGTTGCAGGGCCATTTTTGATTCGCTGAGGGCCATTTCTGCTAGCTTGCGATCGCTGATGTCGATTGTCACCCCTTCCCACAGTATATCGCCCCCCGGTTGCAGTTCGGGGCGGGCAATACCGCGAATCCATTTCAGTTTTCCAGATGCGGTTACGATCCGCCATTCATATATCCACGGTTTTAAAGTTTGGCCGGAAATGGCGAGAGATTCTAACAGAACTTTTAGGTCTTCTGGATGCACCGTTGACCATACTAAATCCGAGTTTTCTTGAACTTTTTCTGGATCTAATTCGTAGAGTTCCCAACAGCCTGAACTGACATAAATGAATTCATCGGAACCGTCGGGATGCAGCAAGTATTGATAAATCATTCCCGGCACGTTGGCGGCCATTTTTTGGAATCTGGCTTCGCTTTGCTGCAGTGCTGATTCTGCAAGTTTGCGATCGCTAATGTCAATCAACAACCCGTCCCAAATAATGTCACCTTTTTCGCCCGGTTCTGGCCGGGAAGCCCCGCTAACCCACTTAATCCGATCGCCCGGAAAAACAAATCTGCCTTCCCACCGCCAAGGCTCTAAAGTTTTAGCTGAGATAGCAACAGATTCCTGGAAGCTTGGCGCATCCTCTGGATGAATCATTTCGATCGCGGGAATAGCTGAGTTTTGCAGTACATCTGGTTCTAATTCCCAGAGTTCGCGGCAGCCGGAACTGACGTAGGGGAATGACATAGTGCCGTCTGCTGCTAACTGAAATTGATAAATCATTCCCGGAACGTTGGCAACGAGTTTTTGAAACCTCGCTTCGCTTTGCCGTAGTGCTGTTTCTGCTTCTAGGCGATCGGTAATATCATAAAATGCCGATAAAATTGCGGCTTCGCCATTAAAATTAATCGCTCGCATCGACATTTTTACCCAAAAAAAACTGCCATTTGCTTTCTTGAGGCAGATTTCTTCGCGGTCGCTAAAGCCATTTTGTTTGACTAATTCTATCAATTGACGGCGGTCATTGATATTGGCATAAAGTGCAATTTTTTTGCGTCCGATAAGTTGTTCGTAACTCAAACCTAAACTTTCACCTAGAGCAGGATTTGCATACAAAATAAGGCTGTCTTCTAGGCGTGTAATTAACATGGGAACGGGAGTCGTACTGGCAATCACGCGCAATCTTTCTTCGCTTTCTTCCCTGGCTGTTTCGGCTGCTACTCTTTTGCTAATATCGTTCTGAACTCCGATAAAATGAGTTAATTTTCCCTGATTGTCTAGGATGGGGGAAACCATTAATTCGTTCCAAAAAGGAGTTTTGTCTTTGCGATAATTTTTGAGAACTACCTGAATTTCCGTTCCCGCTTCCAAGCTGCGGCGGAGTTTATTTAATTGGGTCTGATCGGTATCGGGGCCCTGCAAAAATCGGCAGTTGCGTCCAATAACTTCTTCGGTACTGTAACCGGTCAGTTTCTCAAAAGCAGGATTGCAGTAGATAATAGGTGTGTCAGGCTTGCGAGCATCCGCGATGAGGATGCTGTTGCTCGACGCTGCGATCGCCCGCTCTAGGAGAGACAGGTTGAAAGAGTCTGTTGTCATCTGTGGCAATATCCAAATTCCCAGGGAGGGGACAGAACAATAAAAATTTATAAATAGCTTGAGCCATTCTTATTGTATAATTTTATTTTCAATTTAGCTTTTTTAACAAAGTCAGCAGCCCAAAAAAGCCGACGTGGGAGACGACTAATACCATTTTAGATTTTAGATTTTAGATTGGCAATGACTGATTCGATTATGGTTTGGGGCACGGGCATACAGTTGCCTCCTGGTTTAAAAGTAGTACCACCGAAGGAATTCGGTACTTATCCAGAAAACAGAAGGTGAAAATACCGAATGCGGCAAGAAAACAGAAGGTGAAAATACTGATATTTTCAACTTTTTTTCTTCTTTTCCTTCCATCCGGCCCGTCAACCCTTTTAAATTGACAAGCTGAGGGAAGAACCCTGAGCGGTTTTGCTTACTTCAATCCTGGCTTGAAAAGCTTCTTTCAGGTGGGGCATATGGGTAACGGTGAGGATGCAGGCGAAGTCGGAGGCGATCGCATTAATTGCAGCAATCAGCCGATCGCACCCTTCAGCATCCTGAGTCCCGAACCCCTCATCAATAATCAACATTTGCAAAGCCGTACCCGCCCGCTGAGACAGCAGTCTCGCCAGGGCCAGCCGAATCGCAAAATTAATCCGAAAAGCTTCACCGCCAGAGTAAGTTTCGTAGGCGCGAGTACCGCGAGCATCAGCAATTAAAATGTCTAAAGTGTCAATCAATTTAGTTGCTTTTTTAGAAGCAGCAGCCCGCTGAGTAATAAATTGAACGTGCAATTGATTCGCGCTCAATCTCGACAATATCTGATTTGTTTCAGCTTCAAGTTGAGGCAAAACATTTTCAATCATTAAAGCTTGAATGCCGTTTTTACCAAAGGCTTGACCCAACTCTTGATAAACTCGCTGCTGGCGTTTTGCAACTTGCATTTGCTCTTTTTGAGCTACTAGCTGAACTTGCAGATTTTCCAGATTTTGCTGCTGCTGCTGGAGGCGTCCGAGACTTCCCAAATGTTGATCTAGCTGCTGGCGGCGGCGACTGATTTGCTGTTCGATCGCACTTATGCGGGCTGTGGGATCGGGATGTTCTTGCAATTGCTGGTTCATCGCGGCAGTTTGAGCGCTGACAGCTTGCAAATCTCGATCGCGCACTGCGATGGAATTTGCTATTTCATTAACCCGCTGCTGCACTTGCGGGTACTGCACAGTTGCTGACCGCAATTTTTCGGCGCGGGCGATCCAAAACTGCGATCGGCGCATTTCGCTGCGGACGTGTTCGTGCTGTTCCAAATTATAGCCAACTTCCGCAATGTATCTATCTAAAGACAGAATTTGCTGCTGTATTTCAGAGCTATTTTTTTGCTGTTCTAACTGTTGCTGTACCGTGGCTAATTGAGTTTGCAAATCCGGGCGGCGAGCATTAATTTTATTCAGTTTCTGCTGAGCATCTTTGATTTGAGCTTGCTTAATTTCCGCCCACCGCAAGCGCTTTTCATCACTGCGGGCGAGGGAGTGGCTGCGATCGCTGTAATTGAGCTGTTGCAGTTGCTGTTCGATTTGCTGGAGTTCGCCCAAATCATCGGCTGCATACTCGCCGGTGCGTAGCAACCGCTCTATTTCTGCCGCGTCTTGACGCATACTTTGCAGTCGGTTTTCATCTTGGCTCAGGCTATCTAATTGTGCTTGCAAATGGCTGCGGCGTTCCCGTAATTCTTGGTAGGGCGCTAATTCCTCTTCTAGTTCGCGGTATTCATGTCTGAGGACTTGAATTTCGCGCTCGGAGACGGCCAACTGTTCGCGCACAACCCACAGTTGGTTCCAGATTTCCTGCTGTTGGGTGTGGTGTTTTGTGACTACCAAATTCCAGTAGTGTTCGTCTAAAGGTCGATCGCACAAAGGACAATTGCCAAAATTTGTATCTCGCACCATTAAAGGCGAATTCGATGGCTCGTTTTCCGCAAAATTAGAGGCTTTACCTTCGCCTGCGCTGGTTTCTCCTTCATGTTTCCGCAGCAGTTGCAGTTTTTGGTCGATCTCGGCGAGTCTGGTTTGATAGTCGCGGCTTTTGGCTTGCAGGTTTCCGAGAAAGTCGTGCCTTTCTTGACCTTTTTCGCGGACTCGCTGCTGATAAACTCGCTTGTTTTCCAACTGCAAAATTTGATTGGCGATAGCCGAGATTTCCTGCTGTAATTGCGGCTGTCGCTGCTGCTGCTGAACTTGCACCTGTCGGTTGATTTCGTCTAAGCGGGCGGTTAAACCGGCGCGGGCGCGATCGAGCTTTTGTTGCTTTTGCTGCTGCTGTTGTAGCAGCGGCGAAACTTGCAGTTGCAGTTGCTCTAGTTCGTTGAGGCGCGATCGAACTGCTTGCAACTGTGCGAGTCCTTTGTCAACCTCCGGCTGCTGTTTGAGAATTTCCAGAACATCTTTTTCATCTTGTTCTAAAACCTCTAATTGAGCTTGCAACTGCTGAATTTTGCTTTGCAAAAAGCTCAGTTCTTGCCGTTGCTGTTCTTGCAATTGCTGACGCTGATTTTGGGCTTGTTGGTTTGCCTTAAATTTGCCAGCCAGAGTTTCTTCTGTGGCTTGCAAGCTTTGGAAATACGCGATGCCTGCTGTTATTTCCTTTTCTTGTCCTAGGAGGGCTTGTAGCTCATTTTGCTGCTGTTTTGCTGCGCTGAGTTCTTGCTGCAAGCGGCGGCATTCTTGAGTGATATTGTAGTGCTGCTGCTGGTGGCCGGCGAGGAGTTTTTGCCAAGTTTGACGGTTGTGGTGCTGGAGTTGCAGTTGCCGTAACTCAGTTGTGTCGGCTTGCTGCTGCTGCTGAAGCAAATCGGTTGCTTGCTGCAATTGAGTTTGTTCGGAGGCGAGATTCTCTTTTTGTTGCAGTTGCTCTTGTACGGTTAGCAAACTCTGTTTGAGCACTTCGACTTGAGCTTTAAATTGTTTGGACGTATCTTTGGCTTGTTCGGATAAAGTATCGTAGGAGTCGAGTTTGAGCAGGTTGGCTAAAACTTGTTTGCGTTCGATCGGCTTTTTGAGCATAAATTCATCAGCTCGCCCCTGCCGCAAATACGCCGAGTTGATGAAGGTATCGTAATCTAGTTTGATGTGTTCGAGGATTTTTTGCTGAGTTGTTCTCAGACCTTTGTCTGTGAGCGTGCGAAAATTAAGTTTTTCCTCACTCTCGGCAGAATTCAAGCTGACTTGAAATTCCAAACTTCCCGATTGTCCGCGCCGGCGGTTCCGAATCACCCGGTAGATTTGGCCGCCGGTAGAGAAAGTGAAATCAACGCGCACATCTGTTTCGCCGATATGGATGATATCGTCTTCCGTATCGCTGCGGCAACAGCCCCAAAGTGCCCAGGATAGGGCTTCTAAGAGGGAGGATTTGCCAGCACCGTTAGGCCCGCAAATGCAAGCGGTGTGCAGGCCGCGAAAGTCTAAAGCAGCTTCGCGATAGCTGAGAAAATTTTTGAGTGTAAGTTGTATAGGAATCATTTAGGCCATCGCGCCATACAATCTATCTATAAATAACACTATTTGTACGCTGTTGCCTAGTTATTCAATCCAGATCCAGAACAATTGTCAGTGCTTCTGCAATTTCTTCCATAATTGTCTCGGACAGGGTTCCGAGTTGTCGGACAAATCTTTGTTGCGAGACGGAACGGACTTGAAAAGTATCGGCGGCGGAGAGTTTCGCCAAGCCATTTTCGCCGCTGGGTTCTAGTCGAACCATCCAATTTCTCTCGGTGTATCGCTCTTTCCAGTCAGTGATGGGAACAATAACTTCAAGCAGCAAAATTCCAACGGTTTCATCACTGACAATTACTACCGGACGGGTTTTGCCGATTTCGGCGCCCACAGTAGGTTCAAGCGCAACCAGCCAGATTTCGCCTCTACGCATTAGTTTTTATCCCTGCGTTCAGGTATTCTTCCTCGGATTCAAAATAGGGTTCGCTATCAGCCGACCACAAATCATGTAAAGCACCTCCCGGCATATAATCTTTGACTGCTGCTTCTGCTGCAGCTCTGAGTCTCCGCTTTCTCTCGGCTTTGCGCTGGGCTTTTTCTTCTATTTCTTCGCGCATCATCCGCGAAGCTGCTTCGATGATTTCTAGGCGTTCTTCTGCTGTCAGATTTTTGAGTGCTGCTAAGATTTCTGTTTTGGTCACGGTTTTTTCGGGTGGTGGGTGAGAAAGTGCGATCGCACCATCATTATATCTTTCACAAAAATCAATATCGCCGCTCTGTGTTGATGACGCACCCTACATTACCGGTCTGTGCTGATGGCCCACCCTACATGGATCGCATTAACAGATTTTCCATCATCAAAAAGGGTTGACTGTATTCCTACAGCCAACCCCGCACATATTTATTTGTCCTGCGTTTGCTCAAACAGCAACACTACCTAACAAGATTCGGGAACGTATAGCCGACACCGACTAACAATCCCACGTCAGCTCCGTCAACAAAACCAATATTCAATCCCGCTGTTGCTGTTAAATTTGTCGTCAGCGGCACATCTACACCCCCCGAAATCAGGAAGCCAAAATTACCGTCATCCCCGGTAGTAACTATCACGCCAGCACCTGCATAGGGAGCAGCACTAATCACAAAATCCTCGCTGACTTCGACGGTCTCTTGAGATACAAAATCGAAGGTAACGGGAACTAGAAGAGTTAAGTTGTCGCGCAACAAAACAGTCGGTCTCACCGACAAATTGTTCGTCAAACCGATTTTGCTAATAATCGCAAATGAACCGTCGCCTAAGGCTGAATCTCCGCCAAAACCTACATTGCCGCCAATGCCGATGTAGCTGGGCCCAGAACGGGTAGCTCGGCCTGGTCGGATTTGAGTTCCCTGAGCCACTTTTTCAGTTGCTTCGGAGACAGTTGCAGGTTTTTCAGCAACTTTCGGTTGGTTTGTCAAAGCTGAGGCGGAAGTGCTGACAGGATTGCTCAACAATTCTTGTGCTGTTTGGACTTCTTTTTCTTCCTTCGTTGCTGTTACTTCAAGATTATTGCTCTCGGCAACAATTGAGGTAGGTCGCTCGCTCTTTTTGGCAGTCTCGACTTTTGACTGCACTTTGACACCATTATCAGCAATTTTAGCGGTTTCTTCCGAATTTTCAGTCTCAGCAGCAATGGATGTATTTGGCGCTGTTTCTATCTCAGCAATTTCAGATGTTGCTGCTTCCGATTTTTCGGGTGCAGCAATAGATACTTGCAAGTTGGCGTCCGGTTCGGAGGCTGCTGGCTCTGCTGCTTCTGTTAGTTCGCTCCAACTGATAGAATCAATTTTTTTATTACTAGCCGTTGTTTCTGCGTCGGGTTTAACTGCGGAAGTTGCCGTCGGCTCAGAAATTTGGTCAATATTTTGAGCGGCTATTGTTGCAGTTGTAGCGACATCGGGCAAGTTGCCAGTTTCAGCTTTCGCTGACATGGTACTGCAACAAACAGCTAAAGCTGCAAGATTTATTAACGCAAAAGTAGACTTGGAAAATAGACTATTCATAGAAACTCCTCAATGAAGGGTGTGTTAAAAGTGTAAGTGTTTGAGGGCGACCGTCGAGAGCTTTGCTAAAAAAAGACACAAATATGAGTTGTGTTGTTCCTAGATTGGCATTTTACCGTTGAATAGTCAACTCTCAAGCTGATTAGATTCAAGAACGGACGGTTGGTTTAGAGGCTAATTTTAATTTACAGATCGATCAGCAAAAAATCAATCCTAGGGATGATTGCACCCTTGCTCCTGTTTAATTGAGGGGTCGATCGCGCGCCTCGCTTGCATTCTACAAGACTGTACTTGGGGGCGCTGCACTGGCAGCCACGCCGGAAAAACCCGGTTTTTGAGGGCGCACCAGCTCGAAACCAGAAGACAACAAGCTTTCAAAACAGTTTTGGCAGCCCCGCCGTCCACAGCAAGTGCAGTTAATACAACGCGATCGGCTGCTGCACAGTCCATGACAATTAATGTAGAATAATACCACCGATCCGAGAAATATTTGTGGGTCGATCGTGTCAAAATTACTGAATTTTATGAAAATTGTGTAAAATTTAGTGTTCTATTTGTAAAGTTTAGCCTTCGCTTTCGCTCAGGGTCTGACCATCTCACAACAGTACGCAACTAAACAAGTAAAAAAATACAAATTATCTCATCTCAACCTGACTTTATGAGCAAAGTTCTAGTCATATTAGGCGAATTGAGCGATCGCGACATCGATTGGATGCTCGCCAACGGCACCCGCACCCAAGTCCTCCCCGGCACAACTCTGATCACCGAAGGGAAGCCCTTAGACGCCTTGTACATAGTTCTGGAGGGAACTTTGAGCGTTGCTGTATCATCTTTAGGCGGCAAAGAAATTGGAAAAATTATTTCCGGCGAAGTGTTAGGCGAAATGTCTTTTGTAGACGGGAGGCTTCCTTCTGCTAGCGTCACGGCAATTGAAGAGTGCCTCATCCTGTCAATTCCCCGGCGGCTGCTAACTGAAAAACTAGAGCAAGACGTGCTTTTTTCCCTGCGGTTTTATCGGGCGATTACCAAATTTCTGTCGTCGAGACTGCGGGGTACAGTCAAACGCTTCGGCGATGATAGTGATGGTTTAATATATCAAGAGCCCGACGACGAGGACGCCATCCCGCAAAATGTCGAAAATCCAGATTTGGCTGAATCGAGATTTCAATGGCTGTTGGAGCGTTTGAAGGGGAGTTGAAGTTCGGCAACGAGCAGTGTACAGGATTTAATGGATTTAACACCAATTTCTAGTTACCCTTTCCCAATTCCCAATTTCCCATTAGAAAACATATTTTTCAGCGACGCGCCAATAGCGAGAAAAACGCTTCAAATCAATATAACCATCGTAGCGGACAAAGGCTTCCGGTGGCAAAACTTCTACTGGGTGCGATCGCTTAATTTCCCGGCAAATATCCTGAAACCGAGGACTGGGACTTTCCGCAGTCACCACTTGATTCGCGCCGGATTCGATCGCAAAAGCGATAATTTCCGCAGCCACATCGCCCCGCCGAATAACTACCGGCAACTCCAGCAAACATTCGTAAATAAACACCATTCGTTTGAGACTTAACTGCCATTCATCAATCAGCGCATCATCCCAAACCCAGATTGCCGGTGCCTCTGGATGCGCTTTAAAAGCCGGGCCTTCAGGACTCAAGCAGTCACCGTGCAGCCAAATAATCGGATTGTTCATAAATTGGGAATAAGGAATTGGGAATGGGGAATTGGGAATAGGTATTTGGTAACTAATTACAACAGTTAACCGTCAACAGACAACAGTCAACCAATGAATTTTTAAGTTGTGCGACCTTTTTTAGAGCCTTGCCAACTTTTAGAACCGCCGCTACGATCGACCTTTTCTCCATGAGGAAACAACTGCCCTTCCAAATATTCGTAAGTTCCCTCAAAATCGCATTGCCCATAAAAAGGACAATCGCGACAATAAACCGCCTTAGTGTAACGCTCCAAATTTTCCCGATTAAAAAAATAAGGTTTGTGACTAAAAGTGCTTGCTACCCACTGCCAAGAAAGATTATTGCTCGCCGGATCTCCATCTAGCAAATGTTGCAAAAACCAGCGAGCTCCGGCTTGCCAGCGCACGCGACGCCAGTGTACGAGATAAGCGGCAGTCCACATCCGCTGGTGATTGTGCAAATAACCAGTTTCTCGCAACTGGCGACTGAAACTGTCGATGCAAACCAAACCAGTCGTGCCTTCGACGACATCCTGTGGCAGAGTTTCGCTGTAATCTTTAGCAGTGTAACCAGTTTTGTAAGGTTCCCGGTCTTGCCAAATCCCGTTGCCCAATTCGACGTACAGTCGCTGCCAATAATCCCGCCAACCCAACTCGTTGACAAGTTTCACTGCCTCTTCTGGATGCCGCACCTTCTCCAGGACGGCATCCCGGACTTCGGCAAGACTCAAAACGCCGTAGCGCAAATAGGGCGACAAGCGCGTTACCGCACCGTTGAGGAAATTGCGGGTTGAGGCGTACTTGCCGGGGTCAATTTGTTGCAGGGCTGTCTCGGCTGCTTTGCGCCCGCCTAGGCTCGGGGGTACGCTGCTGTCCCGGGCGGCGGCTTCGGGGAACTGTTGACGCACGTAGGCTATTAATTCGTCGCGGCTGGCAAATTCCCGCTCCATGTCCTGACTCATTCTTTTCTCAAGCACCTGCTATTGTTTCTTAATGTTAAAGCTATTTGTTCGGGCCTGCGGGGTCGATCGCCCTAAATTGCCCGCTTGATCCTGGTAACGTACAGTTTGCCCCAGCAGCAATTGATCGTCGGTTCGCAGCCAAAATTAGCATCAAAGTCAGTACACTCAGGGATAGATATCATACCAAAATCTCATGGAAACTTTTCCGGCGGACGCTAAAGCGATCGCCAGCTTAGCTAACGGACAGCAGCAAGGTACAAAACAACTGGAAAACAGCGAAGTTCAAGAGTTCGATCGAGCCATGATGCGCCGCTGCATAGAATTGGCTCGCCGTGCTCTGGGCAAAACCGCACCCAACCCCCTTGTCGGGTCTGTAATTGTCCGAGACGGCAAGATTGTCGGCGAAGGGTTTCATCCCGGTGCCGGTCAACCTCACGCCGAAGTTTTTGCGCTCCGGGAAGCGGGGGAACTCGCCGCAGGAGCGACCGTCTACGTGAACCTGGAACCATGCAACCACTACGGCCGGACTCCCCCCTGTTCTGAAGCTTTAGTTAAGGCCAAGGTGGCAAAAGTAGTGGCTGGCATGGTCGATCCGAATCCTTTGGTAGCTGGAACTGGGCTAGCTCGGTTGCGAGAGGCTGGCATTGAAGTGGTGGCGGGAGTGGAAGGGGAAGCTTGCCAGAAACTCAACGAGGCTTTTGTGCACCGGATTTTGTACCGCCGGCCTTTTGGCATTTTGAAATATGCAATGACTTTGGACGGTAAAATTGCTACCAGTAGCGGCCACAGCGCTTGGGTGACAGGTGAGGAGGCTCGGAGCGAGGTACACCGGGTGCGCGTCGGCTGCGATGCTGTGATTGTTGGGGGAAATACGGTGCGTCTAGACAATCCCCTACTGACGAGTCACAAGCCTGATAGGAATAATCCCTTGCGGGTGGTGATGAGCCGCACTTTGGATTTGCCGAAGTCGGCTTGGTTGTGGGAAACCTCTGTGGCGGCTACTTTGGTGCTGACTGAGCCTGGGGTTAACCCGGAATTTCAGGAATTTTTGATTGCCAAAGGGGTGGAAGTTGTGGAACTCTCGCCTCTGACACCGACAAATGTTATGGCTTATTTGTACGATCGATCTTTTCTTTCTGTACTCTGGGAGTGCGGTGGCACTTTAGCCGCTCAGGCAATTGCTGAGGGTGCAGTTCAAAAAATTATGGCTTTTATTGCTCCTAAAATTGTCGGTGGTCAAGGTGCTCCAACTCCTGTAGGAGATTTGGGCTTTTCCGCAATGACTGATGCTTTGACTTTAGAGCGGGTTTCTTGGCGTACAGTGGGTGCAGATTGTGTGGTGGAAGGCTATTTAAAAATTAAAGATTGAAAGTTAAAAGCGAGTCTTTTGAGTTTTTGATTTTTAACTTTTAACTCCTTTTATGGTTGAAATTCTGATTTGGAGTTTGATGATTGGCAGTCTCGGCTTGGAGGCTGCGCTTGTGGGTCTTTTGGTGAGCCACGAGCAATTAGATGCGGGGCAAAAATGCGATGAGGAGGAGGAAGTTTTGACTCGGTACGAATCTCAAGAGGATAATTTTAATGCACCTGAAAATGCGCGCTCCAAGGGCAATCTTAAATCTGATCCCAATTCTGTTGATTTGACGGTTTGGGAGTACAAGATTGTGCGGGCTAGCAACGATTTGTTCCGCAATCCTGCGATTTTTCACAAGCTGTGCGGGGAAGAGGCGGAAGCTGGCTGGATTTTGCTCGAAAAACTCGACGACAGGCGGGTGCGGTTCAAACGTCCGATCGCGCTGCGGGATGCCCCGAGGCAGAATTTACCAACGTTTGACCCTTACCGCACTCATTACGGCCCGATCTCGAATACGATGACTTGGGCTGCGGGGATCGTGTTTCTGAGTGCGATCGTGCTTCCTGCTGTTTTGGGCTATGCTTTGGTGTCTACTACTCTCACCAGAAGTCGCTCTAATTGGCCTCCGACACCTGTTCAATCTTTGCCTTCTCCCAGCGGGCCAGCAACTAATAAGTGAAACCTGGGCAAATTGTCGCTCGCCCTTTTTGCAACCTGTTTTATAGCAAGTCTAAATCCTTTGTAAACCCGATGTTTTTTTACGAACCGCGAAGGCGCAAAGACCGCGAAGGGAGAGAGGAGAAGTGAGGAGAAGTCTGGGGTGGTTTGGGTAATTTAGGCTTGCTATATACGTTATTTTGATTTAAAATTGGGGCGGTATTACTGAGGGAGCGGCTAGCAATCTCAAGTCATAATTTGTATCGCCTTGAAATTGAGAAACGCGGACAAAATAAGTCCCCGCAGGTAAAGCCCCATTGCTGACAATTGTTTCTGAAGCCGTGCCTAAATTGTTAGACGAAGCAATAAGATCATCTAATCCAACTGCGCCGTTGCCGTTGAGATCTTGAATTAATTCAACATCAACATCTGCACTCAAACCGTCAACAGTTACACTGAAAAGGCTGGGAGTATTGAGGATGAAACTGTAAATGTCGGCTGGTTCCGCTGCTCCCACCAAATCGCTCGCCGTTTGAATTTCTGTGAGAATGCCCAGGCTTTTTGCTGCGTTCAAATTGTCGGCGGGATCGGGGAGAGTGCTCAACAGTCCTTCTTGTTGACCGAATTGAATGTAATGGTCGATCGCACTTTTAACTGCGCCACTATTGACTGCTGCTGCTACCAGCGGATATTTTTCTAGATAAAAGCTGGGATCGAAGAAAACGCTGGCTTTGCGGTTTTCTAATTGACCGGCTTTGAAGTAGTGTTCAAAAGGGGTAAATTGATTTGTTTGGACTGCTGTCTGAACATCTGGGTTGCTTGCTAAATAGAAACCAACATCGAAGAAAGGGTTGGGGTTGCGTCGTTCAAATTGACCGAATCTAATAAAGTGATCGGCTGCTGAAAAGCCATTGAGTTTGGCTGATACCGCTACATCTGTATTGGTGTCTAAATAATAGCTGGCGTCGAACAGGGCATTCGGGTCGCGATTTTCAAATTTGCCAATTTTTCGGTAGTGATCGAAGGGACTCGATACCGTGCCTCTGGCAACTGCTACGGCCACATCTGGGTTGTTTTCGAGATAAAATTTGCTGTCGAACAGTGTTCTGAGGGTTAGCATTATTAAAAAAATCTCTCTGGACTTTAGTCTGGAAATTGCACGATCGAGAATCCAGTTTACATCAAAGTTTTGTTTTGTGAGGATGTCTTAATTATGGCTAAATCTGGACTGATGGCAATGCTGCGCCGCGCTGCGAGTATTGCTCAGAAATCAAGGGAAACGGGCATTCCGGCTGATGAACTGCTGGGGATGCTGAGCGCTGGCATTCCCAATTCTCCCATATCTCGGCGCCGCTTGCTGCACGGAGGTTTAGCTGCTGCGGGGGCTGTGGCTGCTGCGACTTTTACCAGGGAGGGAGGGGGAGCTTTTGCTCAACAGGGCGGACGATCGCCGATTTTGGTTGTGGGTGCGGGGATTGCGGGTTTGACGGCGGCCTATCGCTTGCGCCAAGCGGGCGTGCGCGCCGATATAATCGAGGCAACTAACCGCGTGGGGGGGCGGATTCGCACTATTCCCAAGGTGGCTGGAACGCTGATTCCGGCGGATCTGGGGGGAGAATTTATTGACACCGGCCACACTAATTTAATCTCGCTGGCGACGGAATTGGGTTTGCGGGCGATCGACTTAGCCCAAGTGCAGAGTGGACTGGTGAAGGATACTTTTTTCTTTCAAGGGCGCCGCTTTTCTCTTGAGCAAATAATCGCAGATTTTGCGCCGCTAGCGAGTAAAATTACTGCTGATTTGGAGGCGGTTGGCGATGAAATTAGCTATCAAGATTTTACAGAAGCAGCGGAAAGATTGGACAATCTTTCGATCGCTGAATATGTAGATCAAGCTGAGACTAGCACGATTGTCCGGCAGCTACTCCGCATTGCTTATACGGGAGAATACGGTCGAGATCCTGAAGAACAGTCGGCGTTAAATCTGCTGTTTTTAATCGGTTCTGAACCGGGCAGTTTTGAATTGTACGGCAACAGCGATGAGCGTTATCAAATTGACGGGGGTAATAGTCAAATTATCAACCGTTTGGCGGGTCAATTGTCTGGTTCGATCGAGGCGGGGACGGTTTTGGAAGCGATTACTCTTTTGCCGGATGGCCGCTATCGGGTAAATTTGCGATCGGGACAAAGCGCCTTCGAGCGCACTTACGAGCGAGTTTTGTTAACTTTGCCGTTCAGCACTCTGCGAGACGTTAAAATTAACGTACCTTTGCCCCAACCGAAGCGTAGGGCGATCGAGCAATTGGGTTACGGTACTAATTCTAAGTTAATTACCGGCTACCGCAGCCGAATTTGGCGGGAACCTTATCGATCGACTGCTTCTGTTTATAGCGATTTAGGATTCCAGAGTACCTGGGAAGCTACGCCTTTTGTTGCTACTCCTAACGGTTTAGTTACTAATTTTACAGGAGGAAAGCAGGGTTTGTCGATCGGTGCCGGAACTCCCGAAGACCAAGCACAAAGATTTTTGAACCAATTTGAAAGAGTTTTTCCCGGAGTGAGAAATTTGCGATCGGGCAAAGCTGTGCGAGCTTATTGGCCGGGAGAACGCTTTTCTAAAGGTTCTTATTCCTGCTATTTAGTCGGACAGTGGACGCAAATGTACGGGGTTGAAGGCGAACGAGTTGGCAATTTATATTTTGCCGGGGAACACACTTCGCTGGAAAATCAAGGTTACATGGAAGGCGGTTGCGAAACTGGACAAAGGGCGGCTGTTGAAATTTTGCAAGACTTGGGTTTGATACCTTCTGCTGATGCTTTGAATGCTCGAACTGCGAGCAATTTGAACAATCGCCGTCCCAGCCGGAAAGTTCCCGGAGCGCAGAATCTTAGGAATAGGAAGCCGAGTATTAGATAATCTCCCAAGGTGCGTATTTAATGCTTGTTTGCCGTTGCTCCTAGCCCGTGCATCTAATTCTTGTGGGGTGGGCTTGTAGCCCGCCCAAAAATACAATTTAGATGCCCAACAGCTTAAAGCCATTTTACTGATTTTAAATCGGAACTTACCCCCTGCGGGGGTAGTTCTGTGGGCTGTATTCTTTGTCCCGTCTCGGTTTTAGCGACTTGACTGCCGACAAACCGTAGTCATGTATTTAAGATTTTCTCAATATTTAGGGCGAGAGTATTGTTCTATAGATGAATTTAAGCAAAAACCCAGCCACATAAGGGTTGTAAGAGATTGTAGTCATCTAAAAGACTTGGACGCTCCGGGCAAGTCTCACCTCGCAATGGTTTCACACGGAACTTACCCCGTGTGCGGGGTAAGTTCCGTTAAATCAGTAAAATTACTGATGTTTGAGATCTGTCATCTACCTTAAGATAGAAATCATGAAGTTATCCGAGCATCATTAGGGAAGTACCACGGGAGCATCACCCATACCAGGTGTCGCTGATGGACATGAATGATGAGAATTGCCCCATCCGCTACAGGTAGTTTCCACCAAAGCACAATTTTTCCTACCCATAAGAAAAGATGAATCAATTGAAGCAGTCGGTAAAGCAGTTTTGGTCGATCGCAAACCCCTACTTCTTTTCCAGAGAAAAATGGGGAGCTAGGGGGTTGTTCGCCCTCATAATGTTATTAATGCTAGGTTTCAATGCTGTGGGCATAGTCCAGAGCTATATTATGCGGGACTTGATGAATGCAGTCACGGGAAAGAATGTTTCAGACTTCTATAAGATGTGGCTGATGCTATTGGGTCTGTTTGCCATATTCACGCCCATTATGGTTTTCTTCTTATATTCGCAAAATGTACTGCAACTCTACTGGCGAAAGTGGCTAACGAATCACTTACTGAAGAAATATTTTAGCAATCAAGGTTTCTACAAAATTAAGTTCAATGATAAGGTTGATAATCCGGATCAGCGTTTAGCTGAAGACGTTAATTTGTTTGTTAAGCAAAATATTGATATTTGGGGATTATTATTCAACCAAGTTGTCACAATAATTTCTTTTCTCGGCGTTCTCTTTACAATTGACAAAGCACTGACTTTAGTTGTTTTTATACTGGCTGTTTTTAGAACTGTTTTCACTATTTTTATAGGTAAGAGATTAAGTAGATTAAAGTTCAATCAATTACAACGAGAAGCAAATTTTCGCTATAGTTTGGTTCATCTTCGAGACCACAGTGAATCCATTGCTTTTTACCGAGGTGAAGAGCGTGAATTTAGTGCAGTATCACAGCGATTTAATGAAGTATTGAATAATTTTAATAACCTGATTGTCTTGCAGCGTAACCTTGGTTTCTTTACCCAAGGAACAGGGATGATATTTACAAATTTACCTATAGTTTTTTTAGCTCATCGATACTTTGCGGGTCAGATAGATTTTGGGCAGGTAACGCAAGCTTCTGGAGCGTTTGTGTCTATTTTAAGTGCCCTGGGCTTTATTGCCGAGAATTTTGATATGCTAACTAACTTTACCACTCAGATTAATCGTTTAGGAACATTTGATCGGGTTCTGTCCGAGCAAATGGCAGCACCTCGAGCCGGCATGGCAACGATTGATGTTGTGGAACAGCACTATCTCGCTCTCCAACGAGTTACCTTAGAGACGCCTAACTATGAGCGAATCTTAGTTAGAGATTTATCTTTCAAGGTGGGGCAGGGTGAAAGCGTCTTGATTGTTGGACCTTCTGGCGCTGGCAAGAGTTCGTTAATGCGAGCGATCGCAGGATTGTGGAATGGGGGTACGGGTTGCATTGTCCGTCCTAAACCGGAGAAAACGCTGTTTTTGCCCCAACGGCCTTATATGCTGCTAGGGGACTTACGCAGCCAATTGCTATATCCCAACACCAGCGGTCAAGTTACTGATGAACAACTGCACGAAGTACTCGAACAAGTCAATCTTTCCCATTTGCCAGAACGGGTAGGTGGATTTGATGTGGAATTGGAATGGGCTGATGTTTTGTCACTAGGAGAACAACAACGGTTAGCATTTGCACGCCTACTGCTGACTAAACCTCGCTACGCTATTTTGGATGAATCAACGAGTGCATTGGATGTGGCTAACGAGAGACGGCTCTATCAGTTGCTCAAAGAAACAGGAACTGCCTTTATCAGTGTCGGTCACCGTCCGACTTTGGTACAGTATCACGAGCAGGTCTTAAGGCTAGTTGGTAATACCAATTGGCATCTGATATCGGCTAAAGATTACAGCCCCGATCTCGCCGAGTTTGCTTGAAAAATGCAATTGCCGAACTGCAAGTAATGGTCTTTACCGTATCCGACTCAAAATTCCAGGCGTGCGATCGGGTAGAACAGAGTAACTTTTGACCGTACCCGTCCATCACTTCCCTTTTAGGAGTTTTTCAATAGCGTGTTGCCATAGCATTGACATCACTTGAAAGCAGTTGATGAAGACTCCAACGCAGTATAGCAATCCTAAATCATTCAGATAAATTTGTAGGGGTAGTGCCCCCGTGCCTACCCCCTCTCTATCGGGGCAACCACGGGGGGATTGCCCCTACAATAATTACGCAAATCATTTAGGATTCCTATATACTGATAGCGATCGCCATGTTTGAAAAGATGTAGTGGAGAAAGCAGTTATAGTTCTGCTGCCCTAGTCCTACACCAGCAGATGCAACCCGCTACTATCAGCAGGGTTCGCGTGAAGATAGCGACCCGTCGTCTCAATTTAGCTGTGTCCCAATGTTGCTTGCACCAAGTTGATGGGCACACCCCTATTCAATGCCTGACTGGCGGGAGAATGCCTTAGCGAGTGCGGCGAAACTTTCCCCTCAACCTCGGCCCGCTTGCCGGCAGTCGCTACAATTTTGAGAACGTGGGATGAGGTCAAGTGCTCTCCTTTCCTGCTCAAGAACACCACAATCAGTTCTAACGTTTTTGTCCTGGGTTATCTTGAGTAACGACCATGACTTTACTTTACTTTATAAAGTTTGATGTCTTATCATAGCCCAATGCAGCATGAGAGTGACGCGCCATACATATAGATATGCTAGCCTAATTTTAGCTGCATTATATTGTAAAATTAATTTCCTAACTTGCCTAAAAAAGTATGATTTATTTACATTTAACAGTAGCTTTATCTAGTTTACTAATGTCCCCGATATCAGCTCGCCTTTTGATTGCAGACGCTACAAATACAATTGCCCAAAACTCCGAAATTGACGAGCCGTTTTGCTACATGAAAACCCCCGACGGCAAAACAATAGACTTAGGCAAGTTATGCGAGAAACAGCCATCTTTAGGAAATTCCCAAACTTGCATTCCCGGTTCCAACATTGCTGCGAAGGTGTCAATTGCAGCGACTAATTATGACGGCAACTTTTTTAGCGGTAAAGTCCTTAATCAAGGCTGCAAAATAATCAAGAATGTCAAAGTCAATTATGAAGTTTTGGACGAGTCAGGCAATTTAATTGACAACGGATTTATCTACGCTCAACCAGTTACTCTTGCGCCCGGAGAGTCAGCCGCCTTTCGGGGCGAAGTTGTCGCGGGGGCTAAAGTACAGGCTACTCATGCCGACGGTCAGGAATGATTTTAGATTTTAGATTTTAGATTTTAGATTGAAGAATTGGACAGTTAACCCACGGATGAATCCGGGGGCTTTGTATCCCGGATGCTTTCGGTGAAGAATGATTGTTGAGATTTGCCCGATCACTGTTATCATGTTTTGGCTCAGATATCTCTATGACTTACGCAGAGATCCCCCTAAATCCCCCTTCAAAAGGGGGACTTTGAATAATAATCTTGTCCCCCCCTTACTAAGGGGGGTTAGGGGGGATCGAAGTTTGAATATTCTTGCAGAGATCCCCAAAAACAGAATTTGCGAGGGCAAAATATCTTGAAAACTCGATCGACATACTGGCAAATCTTACCCTACCTCCGTCCCCAAAAACAAACCATCGGTAAAGCATTAGCTTGTACCGTAGTATTTACCGTATTTTGGCCGATTATAGCGTGGCTGGTTGGCGAAACAGCCAAATTTATAGGTAAAGGAGATTTACAAGGGTTCGCTCAAATTGCTGCACTCAGCGCCATTATATTTCTACTTCGCGGTACAGCCCAGTACGGTCAAGATACGCTGATGGCAAAAGCAGCTTTGACTATTGCTTTAGAAATCCGCAAAAAAGTCTACTCCCACCTGCAAAAACTCAATCTCGGCTACTTTGAAACTGCCAAAACCGGAGACTTATCCTACCGCCTCACCGAAGATATTGACCGCATTGGCGAAGTCGTAAATAAATTTTTTCATCAGTTTATTCCTTGTATTTTGCAGCTAATTGCCGTCCTGGGATATATGATTTATCTCAACTGGCAATTAACCTTGGGTGCATTAATTATTGCACCGCTGATGGCTATTTTAATTGGCTGGTTTGGCGAAAAACTGCTGAGTTACTCGCGTCAAAGTCAAAATCGCATCTCTGATTTATCCGCTTTGCTGACAGAAGTATTTAGTGGCATTCGTTTAATCAAAGCATTTGTGGCTGAAGACTACGAAATTGCCCGCTTTGCAGAAGAAGCAGAACAAAACCGCCGCGCTAAGTATTTGTCAGAACGAATAAAAGCACTTCAGTTCGTTGTAGTTGGTTTTCTGGAAGCGATGAGCGTGATTTTGCTCTTTTTCTTGGGAGGTTGGCAAATTTCTCAAGGAAATCTTACAGGTACTGAATTTATCAGTTATATTGCAGGGGTGGCACTTTTAATTGACCCCATTGCTATTACAACTGCTAATTACGGGGATTTTAAGCAGGGAGAAGCTTCTAGCGATCGCATTTTTGAATTATTAGCAATTGAACCCGCTGTAGTCGAAAAAGCGGGTGCCATTGAACTTCCCCACGTTACCGGAAAAGTCGAATACCGCAATATTAATTTTGCCTATAACTCAGAGACACCCATTCTGCAAAACATGAGTTTGTTGGTGCTTCCCGGAGAAATGATTGCTCTCGTGGGTGCATCCGGTGCGGGTAAAACTACTTTAGTAAACTTATTACCCAGATTCTACGATCCGCAAGCGGGACAGATTTTAATTGACGGTATTGATATTCAAGATGTCACGTTAAATACTCTGCGGAGGCAAATCGGAATTGTACCGCAGGAAACTATTCTTTTTTCGGGTACAATTGCTCAAAATATCGCTTTCGGTCAATCTTATTATGAACTGAAAGATGTTCAAAAAGCTGCGGAGATTGCTAACGCTCATCAATTTATTAGTCAGTTTCCCGAGGGCTATCAAACTTGGGTAGGAGAAAGGGGTGTAAATTTATCTGGGGGACAGAAACAAAGAATTGCGATCGCCCGTGCAGTTTTGCTCGATCCCAGAATATTGATTTTGGATGAAGCGACATCGGCGCTGGATTCGGAATCCGAAAGTTTAGTGCAGGAAGCGCTGGAAAGATTGATGCGCGATCGCACTGTGTTTATTATCGCGCACCGTTTGGCTACTGTGCGGAGAGCCGATCGCATTTTAGTTTTGGAAAAAGGCAGAATTGTCGAATCTGGGACGCACGAGGAGTTGCTGGAAAAGGGCGATCGATATGCTGGCTACTACGCTCAACAGTTTAGTCAGTAAGGTACGCTAGAAACAGGGTTTTTAGCCGTTTCTGCTGGCCTCAACGAAGTATTGTCGAAAAAACCCGGTTTCTGACTACTCGGGCGCACTTCGACAAGAAACCGGGTTTTTGGCCGAATCTGCTGGCCTCAACGAAGTAGTGTCGAAAAAACCCGGTTTCTGACTACCCGTGCGTAAGTCCTATGAAGAATGATACAATAAATTATCCAACTGGATATTTACTGATTCCAGTTAAAAAGAAGAGGCCGTGCCAACATGATTCAAACCACAGCCAAACTACTAACATTTGAAGAATTCCTAGAGTGGTATCCCGATGGCAAAGGACGTTTCGAGCTACGAAATGGAGTGATAGTTGAGATGAATCCAAACGGAGACCATGAGGAAGTTACAAGTTTTCTAATCCGCAAAATTAACGTAGAAATCGATCGCCTAAATCTTCCTTATATAACACCATCAACCTATTTCGTCAGACCTCCAGCCGCGACTACAGGGTTTCAGCCAGACATCATAATATTAGACAAGCCAGCCTTGATTTCGGAGCCACTTTGGAAAAAATCATCGATTATTACGCAAGGTGATTCTGTTAAACTTGCTGTGGAGGTAGTTAGCACCAACTGGCAAGATGATTACCTGGTTAAAGTGGCTGATTATGAAAGATTGGGTATCCCGGAATATTGGGTTGTGGATTATGCTGCTTTGGGCGGCAAACGTTTCATTGGTAATCCGAAACAACCGACTATCTCAGTTTACCAGTTGGTTGATGGGGAGTATCAGGTTAGCCTGTTCCGAGAGGGCGATCGAATTTTATCGTCTGCTTTTCCCGAACTAAATCTAACTGTTGAACAGGTTTTCGGTTCGATCCAAAGCGAATAGTAATTCGGGTTAGCTTCAACGGTGTAAATAATGACTTGTGTATCCAAGTAAATTGTAGCAGAGGATGGTAGCTTTAGTTGTCCCATGAGTTTCTTTCTGCTTCTAGTTCCGATCGATTTCTTCAACAGTTCTGGAAACATGACGGCTGCGGATTTCTGTAAGCAATTGCAACACTTTACGCCGCCCACCTTGAGGCTTTTCTGGTATAATCACAAAAACTTCAACCTCTTCGCCCACAGATCCCGGAGGCATTTGAATTTCAAGTTTATTTCCTGCAAGAACTTTGGTTGTAATCCGTATTGCTGACTGCATACTTCCTCTTTTGCGATGATTAATTTTCAACAGCCCCTAAAGCTTTGAGCGTGGCTTTTTCAACTTCCGTTAAACCCGTAACTCCTGCAATATTCATGTTTTCATAAGGTCTGTCACTTTTGAGTATTTTGAGGCACTCACCAGTCTCAATATCCCAAATCATAATTGTGCCATCCCGACTGCAACTAGCAATCAGTGTATCATCATAATTGAAGGCAAATGAGTTAATTCTACTGGGGTTATATTGGAAAATTTTTAGACACTCACCTGTACGGATATCCCATAATCTTACCGTGTGATCGACACTTCCACTAGCAACTAACTCACCCGAATAACTAAAGGCCACTGAACGTATCCAATCAGTATGGCCGTGAAAAATATTGAGGCATTCACCGCTATTGATATCCCATAGTCTTACTGTTTGATCGATACTTCCACTGGCAAGTATTTCACCGTTCTGGCTAAAGGCGATCGCGCGTGTCCAACCGGTATGCCCCTGCAAGATTTGGAGGCATTCACCAGTATGGATATCCCACAGCCTCACCGTTCCGTCATAACCTGTACTGGCAAATATCTCGCCCAAAGGACTGAAGGCAACCGAGTATAATGAACTGTTATGCCCTTGCCAGGTTTTGAGGCATTCACCACTGCGGATATCCCACAGCCTCACCGTTTGGTCAGAACTACCACTGGCAAGTATTTCACCCGAAGGGCTAAAGGCGATCGACCGTACTTCTTTTCCACTCTCTAGCAAAATATTGAGGCATTCCCCACTGCGGATATCCCACAACCTCACCGTTTGGTCATAACCTCCGCTAGCAAGTATTTCACCGTTTGGATGGAAGGCAACTAAATGTACCCGATCGAGATGACCCTGCAAGATTTGGAGGCATTCACCAGTGTTGACATCCCACAGCCTAATTGTTTGTTCGTCATCGCCGCTGGCAATAATTTCACCGTTTGGACTAAAGGCTACTGACCTTACTTGAGTGCTATGCCCTTGCAGCGTATTCAAGCATTCACCGCTGTTAATAGCCCACAGCCTCAACGTTTGGTCGTAACTACCGCTAACAAGTATTTCACCAGCAGGATGGAAAGCCACTGACCCTACTTGATTACAATGCGCGTGCAAAGTATTCAAGCATTCACCAGTCTTGATATCCCACAGTTTCGCTGTTTGATCGTAACTTCCACTTGCGAGTATTTCGCCGGAAGGACTAAAGGCGATAGACCGTACTTGATCGAAATGTCCCTCCAAGGTTTTGAGACATTCACCGCTACCGATATTCCACAGCCTCACTGTTTTGTCGGCACTTCCACTAGCAAGTATTTCACCAGCAGAATCGAAAGCAACTGAAAACACGTTTTTAGTATGACCTTGCAAAGTTTTGAGACATTCACCAGTACCGATATTCCATAGCCTCACGGTTCTGTCGCCGCTTCCACTGGCAAGCATCTCACCCGCAGGATGGAAAGCAACTGAAAATACAACTTTAGTATGGGCTTGCAAAATTTGGAGGCATTCACCCGTGCGGATATCCCATAATCTTATCGTGCGATCGAAACTCCCACTAGCAAGTATATTTCCATCAGGATTGAAGGTGACAGACATTACTGCTTCGGTATGTCCCTGCAACACTTTTAAACATTCACCAGTATTGACATCCCATAACTTGATTATTTTGTCATAACTGCCGCTAGCCAGTATCTCACCGTCAGGACTGAAGGCGACAGACTGCACCACGTTGGTATGTCCTTTACAGGTCAATATTTCTCTTCCACTACTAGCTTCCCACAAGCGAACTACGCTATCACTATCACCTGTAGCTAACAGTTTGCCATCAGGACTAAATATTACTGACCGAACACTGCCAAAGATTTTAGTAAAAGCAGAATTAGCCAAATTCGCTTCAGCAAAATTGACGTGGCGCAGCGTCGCATTTGTAAAATCAGCACCTAAAATAACGGCACTAGAGAGGTCTTTACCTTCTAAAGCAGTTTTGTCCTTTTTTAACAACAGCGTAGCCGCATTCCCTCCCACATAACCTACTTCACTTTCAGTTTGACCCCGCGTTGCTTCCAGAATTTCCAGAAGCGGCACAATCCCGGTTTCTGAAACCATCGGCAACAACAAATCCATGACTGCTTTCGTCAGTGGTGCTTGTCCGAAACTCTGACGAAGTTTACTTGAATTTTCAGCAACAAATCCCTGCAAGGGGGCGATAAGTTCGTTGTTATTTCTCTTCTGGGCCTGAAGCTGACAATAATTAGACCAAGTGTATAATTGAGCCTCAGTATTACGATTTACACAAGACTCTTCAGGCGCCACTAATTCGGTAAAATCTGCAGCCAAAACTCCCAATTCTGCTGCAAATTTATAAGCGACAAAAAACTCTAATAACGAACGGTGCGCGGGAGCATAATCGCCATCTGCATTGCGAATCAGCATCGTTTGACCCATCATGTCGTAGTGCCAGTGGTCTAAGTCTTTTTCCTCTTGGACGACGGAACCAAACAAGCTGCGAATGCGATCGGGAAAACCGCGATAATTCAGGCTCATTTGGTTGGTTGACAGCATTTCCCACGATAACTCGCACAAAAAGTAGAGCTTATCTGCCAAAGAAGTAAAAGTCCGTTCTGCTTTGATATCTCTCTCTATCTTCCGCCGCACCGCATACAGATAGATCCGCGACATATCGACTGGTTTTCCAGCTTCAATATCGGGCAATGCTTCCAAAATTAACTCGGTCATCACCGGGCGACGCGCTAAATCTAATAATTGCGGGTTTCCCATCACTTTTTCCACTGTCGCGGCTTCTGTTTGAAATGACAGCGCTTGCCCAATTTGCTCGTCGTTAAATTTCTCTAATTCTAAGACTTCAAATTGGGGAGTTTCGCCTGTTAAAATGGTTGTTGATGCTTGCAGTTCTGCATTGAACAATGCCCGTCCTTCCTTGCCTTCAGGAAAGTGTTCGGTACGGCAAGTGAGGATGACTTTTGCGCCGGGAACGACGGTTTTTGCTAGTTCCCAGAAGTTGTTGATGGTTTCTTGCCTATCGCATTTAGCGGCCATTTCATCAAAACCATCGAAAATCAACAGAAATTTGCCCATGCGATTCAGTTGTTCAAAAGCAGAATAACCCGCCAAAGGTATCTCGTGCTTGCGAAAGAAAAACTCAGAAAATAGCGACTCGACACTAACTGCTTTTGCGTAATCTCGCAAAGGAATTACTAACGGCAAACGCGGACGTTCTAAGCCGCGCTTTTGAGCATCTCGGTAGCGTTGCAGCGCCATCCAAGCATAGTGCATCGCAAACCAAGTTTTCCCGGTTCCAAATTCTCCTAAAACTGAAATATGTTCTTTTACTGGGTCATTCAACCACAGGTCAATATAACCTTCGATCCAGCCATCTCGCCCGTCATAATGACTCACGCCTATCTTGCGCTGAGTATCGGGGTCAATTTCTTCTTTCGTACAGGCTAGCGGCACATATTTGGTATCAATTTCTCGGCTACTAATTTCTGTTTCTAGCCAATCCAGATAGGCGGTGAAATCGGCATCTTGGTCGAGTAATTCATCGAAGGTATAACAAGCTAAATTGCGATTTTCATCTTTTTCTACTTCATCCCGCGCGGCGCGACTGATGCGGCGGGCGGTGACTAACCAGCCTTCATCGGTGCGCTGTTTTTCCACCGACTCGCGCAGGGCTGAGATGTCTCTGAGTCCGGCTTCTCCGGCAATGCCGCGCACTAAAATGCGATCGTACCGATTGCGTCTGACGGGAACATTGATAATCCATTCAAAATAGTTATCTTCCCAAATTTCATATTTCTCAAACCGATAACTTAATGTTTCAAACCAACCTCGAACTTGTTGCGATAAAATAAAAACTTTAGACTTTTGAATATTAGTTGATGCTGCAGCGGGAAGTGCGGGATAATCTTCAGCTTCCAGTCGTGCAAATTCGGTGCGAATTCCTTCGATAGTGGGGAGGCGTTCGATGCGATCCATTACCATAGATAGGCGTTTTTGCAAAGAGGCGAGCGCATTTCCCACCATCACATCTCCCAGCGTCCGCGTCCGCTTTGCTACTTCCATAAACACGGCGGCAAATGCCATGAATTCCCGTCGGGGGTCAATGCCTAAATCTCGAATTTCTTTGCCTAAAGCACTCTCATTCAGATATTCATCGCCTGCTTGAATTAAAATGGCTGGGCTATCGGACTCGAAAGCTTTGCGAAATGCTGATTCAATCTCTTTTTGGCGAAACAGTTCTAAAATCTGCTTCGGTTTACCAGCGCCGTATTCTACTAAAGTATAAACATAAACTCCGCTAAAATCTGCGGGCGGAGCATCCGGATCGAGGTTAAATCTTTTTAATAATTTGATGACAGCTTCGTTGCGCTGAAGCTTGTCTTTGATAGTGCCGAAGGGAATTGCCGTCAGGAGGCTGATAACTAAGTCGAGACTAATTAGCATGATTTAGGCTTTCCTATTTTTCCGTTGAAGTAATGCTCAAATCTAGAATCGGTAGGCTATGTCCCTGAACTGCGCTGCGGGCGATCGCAAACTGCTCTATTTTTATGTTAACCCATCATTTAGACACTCCGACCAAAAAACCGGGTTGTTACCAAAAGACGCACTGTAGCCCGAAGCTCCCGTAAAAACCTGGTTTTTGGGTTTCCATGCCCTCCGAGTCCTCGAAACCGGGTTGCTACCAAAAGACGCCTTGCAGCCTGCAGATTCGCTAAAAAACGCGGTTTCTGAGCCATCATGCTATTACCACAGATATTAGCATTTTTTACTAAATATGACCACTATAATACCGAGGAAAAACAGACAAATATTGTAGTAAGGATAGCTCTATATTAGTTGTCATATCTGATTTTTAAAAGTTAAAATATAGATAACTAACAAATAAAAGTTGCTATCTATGAAAATACAATCGTCCGTCTTAGTCCACCTGGGATTTGGCAAATATGTACGCTCCGATAGAGTAACAGCAGTCATACCAATTGAAGAAGAACGGGGGCCTGGTCGGCGCACTTTCGTGCACGTAGACGGCGAAGCAGACCCGATCGTTGCTTCGCGCGCCGAAGATACAATTGTTCGCGATTTGGTGCAGGAACCGCGCGAAATAACTCAAGCTCGGCAGCAACAAGAAATCCTCCAAGATTTGCTGGCAGATTTGAGCAATGTTAACGTCACCGTGCGCCGCATCAGCCGCGATGAAGGCGGACTTGATCTCGAACGTTTGGAGCGCCGCATTCGCCAAATCTTAGACGCCTAAAAATAAAAGACCGCCCGCGCGGTCTTTCTTATTGTTTGTATCGCTAAAAATTTTCATCTAAGGGTTTCAATGTAATTTCGATGTCCGCTAAACCGGTGAGTTTTTCTACCACGGGCTCTTCTTCAACTCGCGGTACAAAAATAGTTAAACCTCCCGGAACGCACTCAATAGAAACCGGAGTCATGCCGATGATTTCGCCGTCTACAACCACTTTTTGAGGCGGATCGGCACTAATTGTTACTTTTTTTGCCCGCAAATAACCGATGTCGTCGCGATCCGTAGCATTGCCGCTCAAAGCTGTTTGCAATAGGTGATAAGAAGCTGCGATCGCCCCAGCTTTATTCTGAGGCGCCACCAGCGTCACGTCCAGCAAGCCGTCATCAAAAATAATTCCTGCCGGGCCTTGAGCTAAAATGGAAGTAGGTGGCGCTGCATTCGCCACGGTGACGGCCACAGCAGTAAGGCTGATAATTCTATCTTCGGTTTCGATTTCCGCTTCAAATCTTTCTAAATTGTTTAACTGTTTAATTCCTGAAAGAATGTAAGCCAGCATTCCCCAGCGATTCTTCATTTCGCGATCGGCAAGTTCGACGGTTTCCGCCTCAAAACCCACTCCAGCTAACAAAACCATCGGCATTTCACCGTTGCAAATCGCCGCATCCACCACCCGCGTCAACCCTCCCAAAATATTTTCGCAGGCGGTTTCAATTGTATTCGGAATCTCTAAAGCATTAGCAAAAGCATTAGCCGTTCCCCGCGAAATAATTCCTAAAGGAATATTTGTGCCCACAATCGCCCCAGCAACTGCGGATAATGTGCCGTCGCCCCCGCAAGCAATAATTGCCTCAACACCTCTATCAACTGCTTCGCGGGCGATTTGATCTGCGTCTAATTCGGGGGTTGTCAGCCGAATGTCTAAGTCAATAAGAGGCTCTAAAAGTTCCTGAATTCTAGCTAAGTCTTGGTCAGGGTTGCTGTTACCGGCGACGGGATTGAAAATTAGGCAAGCTGAACGTTTCATCTTTGGTAATTGGTAAGGGGTAATTGATAATTGGTAATTGCTCATTGATAATATTATGTCCGGTCAATTGGCAACAATCAAATTGGTTTGTAGTGAGAGCTCCAGTCCTCATCAAACTCGCTGGGACTTAAGTTCTCGCTACAAACCTAGAACGGTACAGTATTTGTGCTAGAGGTTTAATTAAGACTTGACAAAAGTCCACTCTAAGACTTCGCGGGGAGCTTTGTGCAACGCTTCCTTGATTTCCTGGTTGCTGTCGAACTTGACTTTATCCAAAACGCACGCTTCGACGTTCACCGTAAACTTATCTTCTTCAAAAGGCCAAGGAGTTACAGTCACGAGTTCGTTGCTGTGCTGTACAATATCGTAGCGCTTTCCGTCCGGGCCGACACTAATTTCTAAAGCTCGTTCTCCGGCGGGTAACTCGCGGCTGCAAAGAATTAATGATAGCCGATCGCACCACTGGAAAAAAGCATAAGCTGCATTAGCATCTTCCTGAGAAATATTCAACTCTTTTTGCCATTTTTTTTGATTTTCCAGTTGTTCGTCCAAAAACTCGTCGAGTTCCTTCGACTCTCCCCGCTTTCCTTCATTGAGATAGCTCATGTGCATAGAAATCAGCATTGCTACCCACCTACCGCGATATAGGGAATTCTCCGTCATGGCTTTAATTTTCGGCAGAGAAGTTTCCGTCTGCAAGGTAAAATCAAAGGGCGCGCCCGCTTCAGTCAAAATATTTTCTTCCCATTCTTTCTCCAAATCATCGTGATGCGAAATCGCCGCTATGGTTTCGTAGAGGCGAACCGGAGATTTCGAGCGCTTCCAGTGTCCGCCAAGTTGCGCCGCGAGTAAAGCGTGGGCGCGGTGGTAAATAATTTCCCAGCCGGTGGCGGTTAAATTAGCAATCATGGAATTTTTGTCCTGAATTAAGTTGATACAAGTATTTTGTGCGAGAATTCGGCTCTCGATCCCCCGTAGCCTTAAAAAAGCGGGAACCGGAATCGGTCAAAGCCCAGGTTTTTAAAGGCGATCGAGACTTACAGAAAAACGAAAGTTAAATCACAAAAGGTTCGATCGAGATATCCTGCCATTTGCCCTCAAATCGTTCAACAACCAAAGGTCGGATGCGGAACTTCGGGGGACACCCATCGAGAACATCAATCCGCAAACACGAATAAGGACGGCGTTTGTGGGAACCTTGACCGCTGCGGCCGACAAATAGCAAAGATTCCGCTACCCGCCGACTAGCTGTTTCGGAACCAGACTGCCGCGCCAACCGATAAGCTTCTGGACTCAATGCTTCCTGCAAGATCGGCCCTTCCGGGCGCTGGCGGCGGAGACTGTGGCCGCTTCCCCCGCAGACAATCCAATTAATCCCAGAGTCGCCGTGTCCAGTATCCCCAGTCCGCAGGTATTCCAAACAGTGAGCGTGGCCAGTCAGCACCAAATCTACTAGCGGACGCCCCCGCGCCACCTCCCCAACTGCATCGGCCACCCCGTCGAGCACCTCGCGCAATCGCCACCTAACCGCCAAAGTTTGAGCTTGATTCCACTTTGTCGCCTCGGTCACGTAGGGGGGGTGGTGCAGGTAAATTACCCGCCCCCGCACGTCGGAATCGCGCCAAGAGTCAATCAGCCTTTTTTTGAGCCATTCGAGCTGTTCAACGTCCGTGGAGGCTGTTTTGTCGGGGGACAGTTGTTTGTCAATATCCATCAACATTTCGTCAACTTGCTCTAATTTGGCGGTCAAGTCGTCTAGCTGTTCGTCTTCCTCGGGAATTTGGGGGTTGAGCTGATCGCACATTTCGAGCATTACCAATTTTTCTTGTTCCAATTTCTGGCGATCGAGTTCCAAATTCTGGCGGCGAATGTCGCCCTGTTTGGTTTTCGGGATCGGTAAGGGCTCGTTGAAGGTGTTGGAGTCGAGGGCGAAGAAGTCTATGCCGCCGCTGCGGAAGGTGTAGTAGCGGTTGGGTAAGCGGGTAAAGCGTCCGGGTTGGTAGCGGAGGCAGCGGCCTGTGCTGGTGCTGGCGGTGTAGTGGGCGTCTAGGTGGCGATCGAGCTCTCCCGGCATTTTATGAGCTTGCAGGTAGTCGAGAAACGCTTTGGCGTAGGCATTTCCGCGATCGGAACCGTGCCAGCCGACATCGAGATCCAACTTGGAACCCAACAGGCGGCGCAGCGGCAAAGCTGTCGCCGACAGAATGCCGTAGACTATCGGCAAGTCGTAATAGTCGTGGTTTCCCGGTACGGGCAAAAACGGAAAGTTAAACACCATGCGATCGTAGGCAATCCGAGAGGGATGCTCGCCGCCGACGATAAATTCTCGGTAGGGGCGAATAAAGTTTTGCAAGTAATATTCGCTGGAACCTACGAGATAAACTACATCGCCCGTGTGGAGGACGAAACGGCTAGTTTCGCGCTCCGAAACCATCAGTTCGGCAATCTGCCGCTGGGGATTGTAGCCCCGGTGATTGCCCGTGCCGCTGTCGCCTACAACTAAAAACGAAAACTCTGGAGAGTCGGTGGTTTGAGATTCCAAAACCATCCGAGTTTGGTCGATTCCCCGATCGACGATCGAGTGTTCTTGCCACCGCACCCGCTCTTTCATTTTGCGGATTTTGACTGTTATTTGCGGGTCGGAAACGAATTTCAATTCACCTCTTCTCCAAAATTGCTGAGTTCCTAGTTAATCATAGTGCAGCGATCGGGGGACTTTTTACCTCTCTCTAAAAGCTGAAAATCGAGGCCGGGTGGTCAGAAACCGGGTTTTTTAGGAGAATACTGCGTTAAAACCGATCGTCACGGCCAAAAACCCGGTTTCTTTAGTTTCTTTGGTTTGACGCGCAGGCAGTCAGAAACCGGGTTTTTGACGAAAATACTTCGTTAAAACCGATCGCCACGGCCAAAAACCCGGTTTCTTTGGTTTTGATGCGATCGCCCCGTATCTAAACTCAAATCAGGGCTGTGCAAATTATGCACAATTAAGTCCCAGTAAGCCATTCAGCTTTTGCCCAAATGTCTAGTAATTTTGCGAAATAGTTTTAAACTTCTGGACTGGAGGGATTAAACCCCCTAATCTTTTCATCCTCGCAACTATAGGCGAGGAGTGTTAAGGTTTTATTTGATAATCTTAACTAATGTGAATGGGAAGTCCCGCGCTCTACCGAAGGTGAGCGTCGGGATGAAAATGAGCCAAAAAATAAATTGAGCGACAGCGAATCAATATCGTTTTTTTGTGCCCTATGATGATTTTATCGGTATTCTGCAACCTTGATAAATGTATAAAGCTTACAAGTACAGAATTTATCCCACAGATGAGCAAGAGGTCTTGTTTGCAAAGTCTTTTGGCTGTGCGAGATGGTTCTGGAACTATGCTTTGAATTTATGTCGAGAAACTTACAAGAATACTGGCAAAGGACTATCTAGGGCATACATTCAAGGCTTGCTACCTACACTTAAAAAAGAATACGAATGGTTAAAAGAACCCTATTCTCAATGCTTGCAGGTGGTTGCACTGAATTTGTCTACTGCCTACAAAAACTTCTTTGACAAGAGGGCGATGCTGCCCAAATTCAAAGCCAAGCACGGCAGGCAGTCGATCAGTTACCCTCAAAATGTCAAATTTGACGGCGACTATATCAACTTACCTAAAATTGGTTTAGTTCTCTGTCGGCGACATCGTGACTTTGAGGGCGACATCAAGACCGTTACCGTGTCTCGCAACCCGGACGGCAAACACTTTGTTTCTGTTTTAATTGACGATGGGAAAGAACAGCCTGAGTTAGTCCCAGTAGATAAAGCTATTGGCATTGATGTCGGGTTAACTCATTTTGCTATCACCAGTGATGGTTCTAAGTTTGGCAATCCCAAACATTTTGTCAAACGCCAAAGAAACTTAAAGCGCAAGCAACAAAAGCTTTCTCGCAAAAAGAAAGGCAGTCAAAACAGGAAAAAGGCAAGACGGGCGGTGGCAAAAGTTCACTCCAAGATTGCCCGATGCCGCGAAGATTTTCTACACAAGCTATCCCGCAAGATAGTTAACGAAAACCAAGTTATTGCAGTAGAAAATCTCAATATCAAAGGCATGGTAAAGAATCATAATTTAGCCAAAGCCATTAGTGATGTTGGCTGGGGTATGTTCTGCACAATGCTTAAGTACAAGGCTGAAAGTGAAGGTAAACAATACATTGAGATTGATCGATGGTTTCCTAGCTCAAAAACTTGTCATGCCTGCCTAAATCAAGTTGAGCATCTCACTCTTGATGTTAGGGCATGGACTTGTAAACATTGTGGTACTCATCATGACCGTGATGTAAATGCAGCCCTCAACATTAGAAATGAAGCCTTGCGGATTTTGGCGTTAGGAACTAGCGCTTCTGCCTGTGGAGGGGATGTAAGTCGATCTGGCAAATCTTCGGTTTTGTTGGACGCTATTCCCGTTGAATCAGGAAGCCAGCGCTGTACCAATGAAGTGGTCAGCGTCTGGTAGTTCACTCCACACTCAAGGCATCGAACCACTGTAAAATCCGATTCCATGCCCACCACCGATCGCTATCGGCAAATTGATGCTGACAACGTTTACTACTGATATGCCCAACATGACCGCCGTAGGCTGTCACCACTAATTCTAAGGCAGGATTGTTCGCGCTAATGGCTTGCAACTCAGGGACAAGCACCGGGTCAAACATCGGATCGTCGGCTGCATAAAGGATGTAAGTGGGTTTTTTGAGGTGAGGTAAAATGTTTAGAGCGCTGCTAGCGTCATAGTATTCTTCGACAGAGGAGAAACCTAACGGGCCAATTACCAGTTCGTGGTCAAAGCCCCAAATGCTGTTGGCGCGTTCAATGGCTGCAGGATCGATCGCCCCTGGATGCGATGCGGCGATGTTTTTTGCTAGTTTTTTTAACTGTCGCGCGATCGCTTTTTCTAAAAATTTCCCCCACTCATCTTTAACTAGATAAGACAGAGAACGGTTCGAGTCCAAGCTGGGGCAAATCACCGCCGCGCCTGCTAGTTCTGACTCTTCGATCCCTAAGTCAGGCCCCCAATCTGCGATCGTCTGAGCTGATTTTACGGCCCACAAGGCTAATTGTCCGCCCAGGGAATAACCCGTGAACCAAAAAGGGGCGGGACATCCCATTTCTTTAGCAGCGGCAGCAATCCGAACGAAATCTTCGCCTTCGTATAGGCCATCAGAAGTCAGGGTGGGAGAGAGTTGGGCAGTTTTGCCGTGAGCTCGCCAGTCAAATAATACCACTGCACAGCCTTGGGCATAGGCTTTACGGCCTAGTAGCTTGAGATACCATTGATTATCCAGATCGCCAGTAATGCCGTAAGTGCCGACAATGGTATATCGGGGATTTTCGGGGATTGCCACCCAGCCGAAAATCGGGACTCCACAGGCACCAGTAAAGACGTGTTCTCGGTAAGGGGGCTCTGGGTAAGGGATCGTCTTTTCCCAACGGCGACTAGCCCTTAATGCGGTGTACAACGTCATTAATAGGCCGTTGTTCAGCAGCCAAGGTGGAGTATAGGCAAGGGTCATAAGCGAATGTCGGAAATGTCTGTCTCGTGAGTGGGATTTTTTTACTTGAGAGGTTGGCTATTCTAGCGAATAACCCTGAAAATCGCAATACTTATACTTTTTGAGTAAATGCACTCAAGGGCGAAGTCAAGCCAATATATTAATGGCTATTCATTTGGAACCATTTATTGGCGAATAGAGAAGAATGCCAGCTAACGAGGTTTAGCATATTGTAGCGGATCGCCCAAACTACAAAAACCTGGTTGCTTTCAGAAACAGGGTTTCTGAGTCTTGCATCCCCGCGCAGATGTACAATAGGACGATCGCACTCCCCGACTCTAAGCGCGATCGAGCCCTACACCCTGCCCGAAATGGGCAACATCAGATAGAACGCAGTAAAAAAATATAAAATGCAAGCAATACAACTGTCTTTATTCTCAAATGAGTCAGAACCAATTCCTGCCAAAAAGCAGAAGAAAGCAAAATTAGGGCGTTACGAACGCATTCAACGCGAACTAGAAGCAAATGACTGCGACCCCTACAAGATATTCATTGATCTTGAATCTCAGTCACTGCCAAAATCAGACTATACATTTGTCGATCTTTTTTGCGGTGCTGGCGGCATGACCCAAGGTTTATTGCAAGCAGGTTTTCGACCAGTAGCAAGTGTTGAAATTAATCCCATCGCCTCGGCAACTCATACAAAAAACTTTCCCGATTGCCATCACTTGTGCGACGATATAAAAAACTTAAATCCCCAAAAGTTGCTCGCTGAAATTGGTTCGCCCGAAGTTCATGTTGTTGTAGGCGGGCCACCGTGTCAAGGCTTCTCAGTTGCAGGAAAACGCGACCCCAACGATCCTCGAAATCGCTTATTTAGAGAGTTTGTCCGCGTTGTCTCTGAAATACGTCCTTGGTATGTTGTCATGGAAAACGTACCCGGAATATTGACCATACAAAAAGGAGCTGTTAAGCAAGCCATTTGCGAGGCTTTTGAGGAAATTGGCTATCCCCATATGTCCGTTGCTGTTCTGGAATCAGCCGCCTATGGAGTCCCGCAAATCCGGCCGCGAGCCATTTTTATTGCCAATAGATGTGGGATGCAAAATCCCTATCCGAAGCCGCAATTGTTACCCGAACAATACAAAGCGATTGAGTCAGCAATTGATGATTTACCAGAGTATAGTCCCATACCGGAAATTAACCACCAATGGACTCGTCATTCTGTTGAGTACATGGAAAGACTTGCTAAAGTTCCACCAGGCGGTTCTTTGTATGAAAGCTACGCCGATGCTTTCAAGCGACAGTATCCGGGAAAACCCAGTATGACTGTTAAAGAAAATCACGGCGGTACTCATATTCATCCTTATCTCAATCGCGTGATTTATGCTCGCGAAATGGCTAGATTGCAAAGTTTCCCGGATTCATTTATTTTTGAAGGTTCGATGAAAAAGGCTATGTGGCAAATTGGAAATGCCGTGCCACCCCGTTTAGCGGAGTGTATCGGCTTGGCACTTGTTCCATATTTGGCCGATATTACTTTGAACAAAGCTAGCAAAGTTACTATGAAATTAGCCTTTTAATTAGCTTGTTGCTCATCAATCTGATTGATTGTTAATTCTTCGTCCAATCGTTGAGCAAATATTTGGAATAATTTGATATCTTCCGCTGAAATATCACCCTCAATTTCCTCATTTTGAACTAACATAATTTCTCCTCTACCGTCTTTAGCAGTAATTCTTATAATTTGCCCTTTCATCCAGAGCCGATATTTTTCTCCTTCATAACATCGACCGCCTTCTGGTGAAGGTTCTCCTATTTTCCGCACGGCTTTTTTCGCAGTTTCTATTATAAAATCACAGTATTCATAGAAACGAACTTTACTAGCGAATTCGTGTACCCTATTATTTTTCTCTAATCTTTCAATAATTTCGGCAACATTATGAGGAGGGTTTTTTAGATCCTCAACCTGCTGCCGAATTACTTCGATCATCGACTCGGGATCGTTATCGAAAAGCTCAGTTAGAAATACATCCGGGTGCTGTGCCTCAATGTCATAAGGTTCCAAAGCCTCCTTTGGGAAATGTTTGAGGTTATCTGTAACGATGACCTTAGCATTTGCTACAATCGCAGCAGCTACAACATGGCGATCGCCCGGATGATTTGTCATTGCTTCCACCAAACTTGCAGGCACTTCGATAATCGCTTCAGGAAAGGTGTTCTTTATCACCTCCTGAAAACGTGCTGCTTTGACCTCTGTCATTCTTCCTTTTTTTACCAGATTGCGGGTAGCACCATCTAAAATTTCTTGTGAAAAGTGAACCTCGTATAACTCAGCCTCAGCAGCACGTAGTAGTGTATCGCATAAAGGCATAGGGAAGATGACACAGGAGTCGAGAATAACGGATACGACTTCCATTCTACTCCTGAGTTATTGGGTCAACACCAGCTTCGTAAAACCCCTCATCCTGAAGAAATTGGGTTAAGTCCTTTAGTCCTTGGCGACGTTTCACTTGACGCTGTTCTTTGTAGTTAATTACATCTTGAAAAAGGACACGCCGATGTTTTCCTACTTTACTACAAGGAATTTCTCCCCGATCTAGTAACTTGACGAGAAATGGTCGCGATACATTAAGGATATTAGCTGCCTCCTGCGTTGTCAATTCGCAATTGTGAGGCATCAGAGAAATAGCTTGACCTGATGCCATTGCACCTACAATCTGACGCAAAAAGTTGTAGACTGATTCGGGAAGCAGGATCTCTTCTCCGTTACTTCCGACTAATTTTGGCTGTACAGACTCTCTGCTCAGTATTAGCTCTAACTGAGCTATTGATTCCTTTTCTTCTTCTTGAACCAAAACTGACTCAAGTGATGTTTTTTGGTTCAACATAATTAATCTCTTTTGTGATGTGATTGTTTTTGAAGCACAGAGTAAATATGGTGGTATAAGTTGGTATAATCAGCGGTTTAAACCGCTGATTATACCAGCCAGACCCCGTTTTATTGGTCAGCAGACACAGGCCGCGATCGAGGAAAACCTGTGCAGCCATTGCTGGAAGGGGTATGTAAGTATTTGGCCGGCATATACTTGGTTGTTTCCTTCACGATAACACTTACTGTGCTATAAACGCAATATCCGAAACAAACGAAATATTCAAACTCAGAAGAGGGAGAGTTCGATCGCCCGAAATTCCCCATCCCGACTGAAGACGGATGCCTCGCAGAGGTACAATAGGACGATCGCATTCCCCAACTCCCACCGTGATAGAGCGCTACACTTTGCCCGAAATGGGCAACATCTGGACTGAAACCGCCAAACTGAAAAGCTGGCTGCAAGTAGAAATCGCTGTCTGCGAAGCTCAAGCCGAACTCGGCTACATCCCCGCCGCCGCAGTCGAAGAAATCAAAGCTAAGGCTAATTTTGACCCGAAACGAGTCCTCGAAATTGAGGCGGAAGTCCGCCACGACATGATCGCTTTCTTGACAAATGTCAACGAATATGTTGGCGATGCCGGACGCTACATTCACCTCGGCTTAACCAGTTCCGATGTGCTCGATACTGCTTTGGCGCTGCAATTAGTCGCTAGCGTCAATATCTTGTTAGAACGTGTCGAAGAATTGAGTCAAGCTATTCGCTATCAGGCTCAACAGCATCGCAATACCGTCATGGTTGGCCGATCGCACGGAATTCACGCCGAACCCATCACCTTTGGCTTTAAACTAGCAGGATGGCTGGCAGAAGTCTTTCGCAACCGCGCCCGATTGGTGAATTTGCGATCGTCGATTGCAGTCGGCAAAATCTCCGGCGCAGTCGGAACCTATGCTAATATTGACCCGCGAATTGAAGCGATCGCCTGTCAAAACCTGGGACTCGAACCCGATACCGCATCCACTCAAGTCATTTCGCGCGATCGACACGCCGAATATGTCCAAACCTTAGCACTCTTAGCAGCATCGATCGAGCGTTTTGCAGTAGAAATCCGCAACCTGCAACGCACCGACGTTCTCGAAGTCGAAGAATTCTTTTCCAAAGGGCAAAAAGGCTCATCCGCCATGCCCCACAAACGCAACCCGATTCGATCGGAAAGACTCACAGGAATGGCGAGAATTGTCCGCGCCAATGCCGTCGCAGCCTTAGAAAACGTAGCGCTTTGGCACGAAAGAGACATCTCTCACAGTTCCGTAGAACGGATGATTTTGCCCGACAGTTCTACAGTAACTCACTTCATGTTAGTAGAAACCACAGACTTAGTAAAACACCTGCTAGTCTATCCCGAAAACATGAAGCAAAACATGAACCTTTACGGCGGAGTCATCTTCAGCCAGCGGGTGATGTTAGCCTTAGTAGAAAAAGGCACGAGTCGCGAAGACGCCTACAAAATTGTGCAATCTTGTGCTCACGAAGCCTGGAACAAACCGGGCGGCAATTTCTACAATTTAATTGCTAAGGACGATCGGGTAACAGCTAAGATGACTACCAAAGAAATTGATGATTGTTTCGATCCGCAGTATCAATTGAGGCACTTAGATTTAGTGTATCAGCGCTTGGGAATTTGAGGACAATTAACAATTAAAAATGACTCATAGAGAGAAGAGAGCGTTCTCGTGCTTGTCCCACAGTCCGCCGGGGGTTTAAACCCCCGTCTCATAGCTAAAGTCGGTTAAAACCGACTGAAAGACTCATAAAATAAAAGTTTTAGAGAAATATTTCAGTCCTCTTCAGAGGACTTTAGCTATGAGACATGGGTTTCAACCCCTGTCGGTCTGGCGGGCTGGCAGACAAGACGAAAAGGGCGAAAATTCCCCAAGATATGAAATGTAAAAACTCTATTAAATATCCACTTAACAGAGCTATGAAATTAAACCGATTGACAAAATATTTAATTGTATTCTCTCTAATATTACTATCTACAACCACACTGAATTATACAACATCGATTCGCGCCCAGGAGCCGCCACAAGTGCAAATTACCCAACCAGAACCAAACCCAGTAGTACCTGAAAGTATTTTCATGAGTCAACTTCCCAGTTCGGCGCGACTGGTTGACATCCGCACCGTAAATCCCAACATTCGCCTCGATATCCGATACGCCACTACTAACAATTTCTTGAAACGAAAACTTTACCCTATATCGAAATGCGCCTTGAGAAGTTCTGTTGCTCAACAGTTAGGGCTAGTTCAAACTGATTTGGAAAAAATCGGATTGGGTTTGAAAGTTTACGATTGCTACAGGCCTTTCTCTGTGACTAAGCAAATGTGGCAAGCTTGGCCAGATCCGCGCTATGTTGCTAATCCTGCTAGGGGTTCGCGGCACAATCGCGGTGCTGCTATTGATTTGACTTTAGTCGATCGCACCGGCAAAGAATTAGAAATGCCTACACCTTACGATGATTTTACCGAAAAAGCTCACGGAGATTATCAAGGCGGCAGCGCGGAATCTCGGAAAAATCGTCAAGTGCTTAAGGATGCGATGAAAAAACACGGATTTATGAGTATCACAACCGAATGGTGGCACTTTGATTCGGAAGATTGGCAGAAATTTGCGATTCTTGATATATTGCTTTCCGAGATTCCTTAATTCCACTATTTATTAAAAGTCGCAGATTTGAGGAAGACAAGGTACTGCTGTATCCCCACAGATGTCAGGAAAATTATCGCAATTTTACCGAAAATTCGTATTCGTATCCCCGGAAATTCGAGTCTAATTGTAATGTGTAATTGCCTGTTACTGGGACTTTTCCAGTCCACTCTGTTTCATTGCCTTGATAAGGATCTCCAGCTAAAACTTTGCCACGAGGAGTTATAATTTGCGGGAAAACTTCTTGCCGATTCCTAACAGTCATTGTTTGACCTTTTCGGGCGCGAATCCGGTAAGAGTGGCTGCCGCCGCCGATAATTCGACCTTTGACGATCGCCTCATCTCCTCCTGGCAGAAAATTAATCTGCTGGTTGACATTAGAACAACTGCTTTCGGTGCGTCTTTTCGCAACCCAACCGGGAACGGGATCGGTAATTCGCAGCCAACCGTTTTGTTCTTCGGCGACTGAAACAAAGGTATTATTTTTGAGTTTTCCTACTATTTGGCTGCCCCTTACTTGCGGGATCGATCGCACATTTAGCGGTGGATTCGGATCGCTGACTACAGCTTGACTGATTTTGCAACCCGAATCTGGGGGTGTGACAACTACTGCCTCAACTTTTCGTGGAGGGACTCCTGCAACTAGCGAGGATTGAACAGCCGGGGTTTTTGCAGGTTGGGGTGGGGATTTCGGAGATTCTGCAGCCGGGGTTTGTGCTTGCAGAGATTTTGGTTGCCCAGATTCAGGGTTGTTCGTCGGCCCTGCAATCTGGTTTCTGGTGGATGCCGGGGATTCTGCAAGGGGAAGATCGGATTGTTTCATCGCACCCGACTGTATAGTTGCAACAGCCACTCCCACCGCTGTTGCCAGTCCTGCTAAGCTTACTGTGATGATTTGAGCCTTCGTAAATGACATAAAAAACCCTCTCTGTATCTATACTAATAATTTTTGTTTGGGAGTTGGGGCGATCGCCAGTTAATTTATAGTGGAAATACCTAGTGCGGGCCACAGGGTCAGGATTTTTAGATAAAATTTCAGATCCATAATTGTCGTAATAATTTGAGTCAATATATACTGGACGCCTATACTGATGGTAATCTTGCTCTGGGTTATTGGCGCGCAAATTTGCGAAAGTAAGCGTTCAGCGCGGGGTACATAAAATGTCAAAATTGATTCCTCTGAGATTACAACCGCCTCGCGATCGATTGTTGGAGGAGGTGAAGCAGGAAGTCCAAGCAGGACGATCGCAGTCTTTGCACGCCGCTGTGCTGGCTAACCTCAGTCAAGACTCGCAGCCTCTTGGTGTTAACCGGTGTTGGGATGTGGAAGTGAAAGCGGGCAACCGTCCGAGTTTTCGGCTTCCTCCCAAAGCAAGCATTGCTAAAGTGTTCGATCGCGCCGGCGGTAAATTGGTAATTTTGGGAGCGACGGGTGCAGGCAAAACTACGACGCTGCTAGAATTAGCTCGCGTGTTAGTTTCCCGCGCCCAAAAAGATGCTAGTTTGCCCGTACCAGTGCTGTTTGAACTCGGATCGTGGAAAGCAGAATCCGGGGCGATCGCCGATTGGTTAATTGCTCAACTTCAGTTCAAATACGGTATCTCTCCTGCTGTCGGCAAAAAATGGCTTGCCGAACAAAAATTGCTGCCTCTCCTCGACGGATTGGATGAAGTAGAAACCCACCGCCAAAATATCTGCATTCAAGCAATCAATCAATTTGTTGAAAGCGAATTTAAACCCAAACATTTAGTAGCTTGCAGCAGTTTTGAAGCTTACAAAAACTGCGAGACTAGATTTCGCCTACAAGCAGCGGTTTTATTGAAACCTTTAACAGAAACTAAAATCCAAAATTATCTGCTAGAAGCCAGAAGCCGCGAACTTTGGTACAGCATTGAGCATGAGCCGGAGTTGTTGAAATTGGCAAAAGTTCCCTTGCTTCTGAGCATGATGGCTCTGGCTTACGACGATATTTTAATTGAAGCTTGGAAGCGCATCACTTCCGCAGAAGAACAGCGCAAATATCTGTTAACTGCCTATATCCGCCACCAAATCACTGGGGAAGTCAAGCAGTATCCCAGAGGAAAGGAACTGCGGCCGGAACAAATTCGCCACTGGCTGGGATGGTTGGCCAGAAGGATGGAACAGCAAGGAATTCAAGAATTTTACCTCGATCGCATACCGTCTAGCTGGCTGCAAACAAAGGAGGAACGGCGCAAGTATCAGTTTGGAGTTAAGCTGGTTGGCGGGCTGATGTGGCTGATTTTGGGATTAATTGCCAGCCTAGTCTCCGGGTCAATTTGGGGATTAATTGTGGGTGCTGTTGCTGCGGTAATTAGTGCTTTGTTGCCGGGAATTCCGGGGATTGAAAGTTTTATATTGCGCCTGGTGCTGTGGTCGAACGGCTACATTCCTTGGGATTACAAGCGTTTCCTCGATGCTGCGACCGATCGCCTGCTGCTGCAAAAAACTGGCGATCGGCGTTATCGATTTATTCACGATTTATTGCAGAAACATTTTTCAGAGATATAAATGCCGACACTTGACAAAATTAAATAATTATGATATGTGTCTTGCCAACCGTCCACGGTTCAATTGCCGAATTTGCGATCGACTCCTAGATCGACACCCCCAAAAGGTTAAGATTCTAATCTGACCCTCCTGCAATCATTGCTTCACCTCCTATGGCAGAAACCTTATTGTTCAACGCCCTCCGCGAGGCGTTAGACGAAGAAATGGCCCGCGACTCCGCCGTATTCGTACTCGGCGAAGACGTAGGTCAATATGGCGGTTCCTATAAAGTCACCAAAGACCTCTATAACAAATACGGCGAACTTAGAGTGCTCGACACCCCGATCGCCGAAAATAGCTTTACAGGCCTAGCAGTAGGCGCAGCAATGACGGGACTGCGGCCGGTCATCGAAGGCATGAACATGGGCTTTTTGCTGCTGGCCTTCAACCAAATTTCCAACAACGCCGGAATGCTGCGCTACACATCCGGCGGCAACTTCAAAATGCCAATGGTAATTCGCGGGCCTGGCGGCGTGGGCCGGCAACTCGGCGCGGAACACTCCCAGCGCTTAGAAGCATATTTCCAAGCAGTACCCGGTTTGAAAATAGTCGCCTGTTCGACTCCCTACAACGCCAAAGGACTCTTAAAATCAGCCATCCGCGACGATAACCCGGTTCTGTTTTTCGAGCACGTCCTTCTTTACAACCTCAAAGAAAATTTGCCAGAAACAGAATATTTAGTGCCGCTGGACAAAGCAGAAATTGTGCGATCGGGCAAAGATGTCACAATCGTGACATATTCGAGGATGCGACACCACGTCATGCAAGCCGTGCCCGCCCTGGTAAAAGAAGGTTACGATCCAGAAGTAATCGACCTGATTTCTCTCAAACCCCTGGACATGGAGACCATCGGCGCATCCATTCGCAAAACTCACAAAGTAATTATTGTAGAGGAGTGCATGAAAACTGGAGGCATCGGTGCCGAACTAATTGCTTCGATTAGCGATCGATTTTTTGACGAACTCGACGCACCGGTTTTGCGCCTGTCTTCACAAGATATTCCCACACCTTACAACGGCAATTTGGAAAGACTGACAATTGTCCAGCCCACTCAAATTGTCGAAGCCGTCCAAAAAATGGTAGCATTGCGAGTATAAATAGTCATCAGTCATTAGCCATTAGTCATTAGTTATCACTCTTTGGTTGTTCGCTAAAACTAACGATATCTGCCAGCCGGAAATTGATGCTAAAACACGGATGCACAAATTGATTATTCCTTCCACCTAACTAATGACAATGACTAATGACTAATGATGAATGACTAATGACTAATAATTAAATATGCAAAAACAACGTTCCATATTAGCCCTAATTTTTGTTTTAATCATCGCCGCCATTACTGTAATAGTAACAATTCCGACGCGGCTGGGATTAGACTTGCAAGGAGGGTCGCAACTCACAATTCAAGTAAAAACTACCCCCACAATTCCCAAAATTGACCAGGGAATGTTAGAAGCAGTGCGGCGGATTGTCGAAAACCGCGTCAACGGTTTGGGCGTTTCCGAAGCATTAGTCCAAACAGTAGGAGAAGACCAAATTCTCGTGCAGTTGCCCGGAGTAAATGACCCACAGCAAGCAGAACGAGTCTTGGGCGGCACTGCCAAGCTAGAATTTCTGGAACAACTGCCCGGAACAGAAGCACAATTAGCCATTGAAAGGCAGTTGCAGCAGGAATTGCTGGTCAAACAAGCAGAATTGAAAACTAGCCCGAATGAAGCGGCTATTAAAGAAAATCAGGCTGCTTTGAAAAGAAGCAATGAGGCGATCGCCAAACTCTTTAAAAGCACCGGCCTCGGTGGCGAAAACCTCAAAGACGCTCAACCTCAACCCTTGGCGGCTGGGAACAACTGGAACGTTGCTCTTGTTTTCGATACCAAAGGAGGCGAACTCTTTGCCCAACTCACTAAAAATTTAGCAGGCACCGGACGCAGTATCGGTATTTTCCTAGACGACATAATGATCAGTTCTCCCGTCGTCGGCGTTGAATTTGCCCAGACAGGAATTACTGGTGGGAGTGCCGTAATTCAAGGCAACTTTACAACGCAAGAAGCAAACGATTTAGCAGTGCAATTGCGTGGCGGTGCTTTGCCGGTGCCGGTCGAAATTGTAGAAAACCGTACGATCGGCGCTAGCCTGGGTAAAGACAGCATTCAAAGCAGTATTAACGCAGGTATAGGTGGCTTAGTTTTAGTCTTGATTTTCATGGTTGTCTACTATCGGCTCCCCGGCGTAATTGCCAATATTGCGCTGTTAATTTATGCTCTGTTAACTTGGGCAGCTTTCGTGCTTTTGGGAGTGACATTAACGCTGCCGGGAATTGCTGGTTTTGTGCTCAGCATCGGGATGGCCGTGGATGCTAACGTGCTGATTTTTGAGCGCACGCGGGAAGAGTTGCGGGCAGGGAAATCGCTTTATCGATCGGTCGAATCTGGTTTTTACCGCGCTTTTTCCAGCATTTTAGATGGCAACGTCACAACGGTTATTGCTTGTGTTGCTTTGTTCTGGTTGGGCGCTGGTTTAGTTAAAGGGTTTGCTGTAACTCTGGGATTGGGCGTAGTAGTGAGTATGTTTTCTGCTATTACTTGCAGCCGCACTCTACTTTTGGTAGTGTTAAGCTTTCCCGCGCTGCGAAAACCTCAGTGGTTCTGTCCCAATTTGTCGAAAACTGCTAATAGTTAAGTGTTGTTATTAGTTATTAGTTATTAGCTATGTGTTAGTTAGCTGCTACTAATAACCAATAACCAATAACTACTGACTTCTTCCTTCAATCCGTTACATCCGTTACACAATCCGTTGCCGAACTTCCGTCTTCCTTCAAATTATGAAATTCAGTGTTATCAAACAGCGATCGCTCTGGTGGAGTATTTCCGCCGCTATAATCCTTGCAGGTATAGTGTCGATGGCGATTTCTTGGACTCGTCCCGACATCCGCGCACCGCTGCGCCCCAGTTTGGACTTTATCGGCGGCACTCGCCTGCAATTTGAACTCGACTGCACGAAACCGGAAAATTGTAAACCCATCGATATTGCTGCTGTCCGCGAAGTCCTGGACGCCCAAGGTTTGGCAGGCAGCAGCATTCAAGTTATCGGCCAAGAACAGCGAGGTTTATCGCTGCGAACGAAAACTTTGGATGTCGAACAGCGGACGAATTTGCAAACAGCTTTGAGCGAAAAGATAGGCGCTTTTGCTCCTCAATCTACTCAAATTGATACGGTTGGGCCTACCCTCGGTAAACAATTATTTACTTCGGGATTGTTGGCTTTATTTCTTTCGTTTGCTGGAATTACGGTTTATCTAACGTTCCGCTTTCAGTTGGATTACGCCTTTTTTGCTTTCGTTGCTCTGTTCCATGACGTGTTGGTTACTCTTGGTGTTTTCTCGTTTTTGGGTTTAGTTCAAGGAGTGGAAGTTGACAGTTTATTTGTGGTCGCGCTCTTGACAATCATCGGTTTTTCTGTTAACGATACAGTGGTAATTTACGATCGCGTGCGAGAAATAATCAAGCTAAATCCGGGACAGTCGATCAATCAAATTGTCGATGATGCTGTTATGCAGACCATGGGAAGGTCAATTAACACGACTTTTGCTACTCTCCTGACACTGTTTTCCATCTTTTTGTTTGGCGGCGAAACCCTCAAATACTTTGCTTTAGCTTTGATTGTCGGTTTTATTGCGGGTGCGTATTCGAGTATTTTCATTGCCAGTACGCTGCTAGCTTGGTGGCGCAGTCGTCCGGGCCAGTCTATCCCCGTCCCCGCAGAAGGAATCAACCAGTCAGAGGAAGTTTAATTGACTGTTGACGGTTAACTGTTGACGGTTAACTGTTGACGGTTAACTGTTGACTGACTAATAATAAATCATCAATAATCAATCACCAATGATAAATGACAAATAACAAATGACTACTGACCAAACTTTTCAAATTGAAGTCCAAAGGCTTCACAAACTAACAGTTTACGGTCGCTGGTTAACTGTGATATTGCTGTGGACTAGCATCGGTTCTTTGAGCATTTGGAGTTTGCGCCGCGAAATCGCTTTGTGGTTAGAACACTTCACTTGGGCGGCGGTGCGCTACGGTTTATCTTTTCATCGCTGGCCGACTCTGGGTTTGGGTTTGTGCTTGGGAATGACTTTAGCTGTGCTAACTTGGCAAAGTCGCAATATGGTGCAAGGATTGCCCCTGCGGGAAAAACAGGGTTTGGAACAACAAGTTCGCCGCATTCGCCAACAGGGGCCGAGTCATCCTTTGTGGAAATGGGTTTGCAAAGGTTCGCGGTAGCCGACGGGCTTTATTCTTTAGTCTCAAGCCAGAGGAACGAAAGTTTGACCAGAAGCGGTTTCAACCAGGGTAAACGCATCTAAATTAATTTGACAAAAACGTGAATTTGTGCATTCATAACTAACTAAAAAAACCTTCTTAAAATTCTTAATTTTAACCCGACTTGAGCAGATTAAATCACAACCTTAAGATTTTCTGAACTTCTTAAAGCCGGATAATTTTCCTTCTTAGATTGCTATTATATTTCGAGTATTAACTGGCCGAGTTTAAAATTTTCACTAAATAATTATTGTCCATTGCAGCTCGATACCGTTTCATTTTTAGACTTTGTTTTGAAGTTTTTTCTTGTTTCAGTAAGTTTATAGCACTCGCGACGTAGAAGTGCAAAATTTTCTGGAGAGTTCTGTTTCCGAATTCGGCTTTCATCTTCACAAAATGTAACGTCTAGCGTCCAATATAAGCTATTTTCAATGCCCCAGTGACTGCGGAGCGCCCCAGCAATTGTCTCAGCATTACTACTTAAACTACTCAAATAAAAACGAGCTTCTGTCGTGGTTTTATTCCACACCCGTCGTTCACTAACTATCATGACAACCGTTTTTAATCCCGTCCCTAATTCTTGATTATGCAGAGATGGTAACTCGGATACATCAATAGTCCAGACTTGTCTTTTTTTTCAATCGATGATCTCCCGCTTCTACTCGCTCATAATAATTTTAATTATTGCATAAATAATCTTCTTTGTTCGCTACCTCAAACCACTCTTTCACAGCTTTGTAGAGGATTTTTTGATTGCCTTTTAAAGCTAAAACATAGTCCCATTTTTTCTGGACAATCAAAGAGGCTATGTCTTTTTGGCATACCATAGCATCTATGGTTATTACACGACCCACCAGTTCTAACATTTCTATTAATGCCGAAATTGCTGTTAGCTCATTAGATTGTATATGGGCTTGTTTTGTCCTAAAACTAATTGATGAGATGAATACCAGGCAGTAACTATATGTAGCGCTTTTTGCTGGTCATTTCGGTCATAAGATCGTTTTGCCATCAATGGCAATCACGTTTAGTTCTAATTCCCCGACTATCGCATTTACCCAACTCAAAAAAATTTCTTGAAACTGCTGCTTTTCAATTCTGGCAAACACTCGACTAAACCTGTCATGAGATGATATACGATTGGGTAATTCTAGAAAGCTTTTTAATCATTCATATTTAGCCTTACCATAGGCTTCTATTCCGGACCTACCCCTCTGCACCGCTGATGATAGCTAGAATCGCAATTGATCTAATATCTTTGAGCAAATGTTCTTTACTTCTTTCTATTATTTGGTCTTTCAAATTGGCCAAGTATTCTCAAAAACTGGCATTTAAAATATTCAGGGAAGGCAATGAATCTATTTGTTTTTGTTGGGGAGTTACAGCTTTACTAAAACCTCTTGCCATTGATAGCACCACCACACTACAAGAAAATATATAGAAAATTAGTCGGCTATAACTGTAGTATATTTTGGGTTAAAGTTAAGATGCGTTTACCTTGCGGTTTCAACAGTAGGATATCGGATTGATCGTCGGTAATTGGCCGTTTGCCGGAAGTAAGGGAAAACACGCAGAATATAAATTCCGTGCGATCGCGGATGGCAGTGCTGCAAAAATAGGGCAAACTGATAGATAGGTTAAATAAGAATGAGCTAAATAAATAAGGTCGCTGGCAGTTTCAGAAGCTCTAAATCCAAGGCTGTATCTACCGCTAAACTCACTTTTGGAGGACGCAATATGTTGACTTCTTTAAGGGAAACGACTCGCGCCTCGGAAGACGCAAATTCCCCATCCCAAAGCTTTGGATTCAAGGACTCCAGCATCAATGAATGTGGATATTTTGTTCCCATAATTTTGGCGGGGTAATCTGAGTGCATCGAAAAAATTACCTCGGCACTTCAAAAATATGCCTCTATTCTTAGAGAAATTGATAAAGTTCGCATAACTTCTAACGGTCGCTCAAACCAACTGCAATTAGGCTCTGTTATCCTCCGTTCAGATTAGCTCGATCCATACAAAAGTCAATTGCCAAAATTGCATATTTATCAAATACGCTTGATGAGATAACTCCGGGGTGTATCTACTAATAATGCCCTTAATGGAGTATCCAATATGAGTTCTACATTCGCTCAA